>NZ_LOHE01000066.1 GCF_001559865.1 Abyssisolibacter fermentans | reverse complement strand
TCCATTTGGTGATGAATCACCAACATGTGATAACTTCGTACTCACAACGCCTAACCCTAAAAAAATCAAACCATTAAGTTGTTTAGAAGCTACATGACATTTTTTGACCACGACATTGATGACTATATTTTTTCATCTTTATATAATCAGAAAAATATAGGCATCTCCGAGTAAAAAAAATGTCTTGTATGGCTTCAATACAAAAACATTGAGCCACACTTCCCTCAAAAGATTACCCTAGCTATTTTATCAATTTTTTGAACTCTAATCACAAAATAGGACTTTCCCATTAAACAAAATCGATGCCTCAAAATACATTTTGAGACATCCCATTCTTTAAACCAATCTACTTATTTCTTTTTTTAATTTTTTCACAATTCTTTTTTCTAATCTAGAAATATATGATTGAGATATACTTAAAATATCTGCAACTTCTTTTTGAGTTTTCGTAACTCCTCCATTTAATCCAAACCTAAGTTCCATGATTCTTTGCTCTCTAGATGAAAGTTTTTTTACTGCGTCATATAATAACTGTCTATCAACTTCTTCTTCTAAATATTTAAATATTACATCTCTATCAGTTCCTAATATATCAGATAATAATAACTCATTCCCATCCCAATCTGTATTTAATGGCTCATCTAACGATAGTTCTGCTTTAATTCTACTATTACGTCTTAGAAACATTAAAATTTCATTTTCAATACATTTTGAAGCATATGTAGCTAATTTAATTTGCTTATCAGGTTTAAAAGTATTAACAGCTTTTATTAACCCAATAGTACCAATAGAAATTAAATCTTCAACACCAACACCTGTATTTTCAAACTTTCTAGCTATATATACAACTAATCTTAAATTCCTTTCTATTAGTATAGATCTAACTGAAATATCATTTTTAAGTTTAGATAGTAAATATAGCTCTTCTTTTTGATTTAAAGGTGGTGGTAATATTTCACTTCCACCGATGTAAAATAATTCATTTGTATCTAATCTAAACAGTTTTTTAATCTTTATGAAATTCAATACAAACCAAAACCTAGTTTTCATCAAAATATTATCCAAAATATCTCCCCCAACCTATTTCAATACTTCTGGATGCAATAGTGCACAATAATCATCCTCTATTGATAAAACATTATTATAAATACCAATTATAGCTTCAGCACAAATTTCATCTTCTGCATGAATAACAAGCAAATCAGGTTTAAATCCAATTAATAATCCATTGTTTTTTCCTAATGATTTAAAAGGAATAAGCCTAAATTTAACTTTATCAGTAGACTTTTGCATTACGCTAGACAATAGCTCCAAATTATCGTTTGTATAAGCACTAAAAACCCCTTGAATATCTAAAGGAAGCAATTCTTTAATAGCTGAAAATTCAACAATTATAACAGGAGTATTTGTTATTGGATCTTTTAGTGAGTTGCCTGTATCAAGTAACGCTATAACATCTTTTTGCATACCATTTAATATTATACTAACTACAATATATTCTCTCTTTCTCCTCTTAGATATATACGACCATACTATCCAAAACAATAAACAAGACAATAAAATAGCTAAAGGCAAAATTATAATTATAGAATCTTTTATGTAAAAAATTCCATTTCCTATATATACCTTATCCTCTGTTAAGTAAAATAAAGCTAGTGAAGCACCTGCAAATGCAAAAGTTATTATATAAAATAAAGCTATCAATTTTATGAATTTTAAAAACTTTTCTGGATTAAAAGCTACTATAATCATAAGAATAGATATGCAAATTTTCATAATGAAAGTAGCAAATATCCTAAGTTTAGGAAAGAAAACAACAAGTGTATACACTGCACCAATAAGTGCTGATACTATCAACCTGGATTTTCTAACTTTTGATTTAGTCAAAACCTTCAATAAATATAAAATCATAAGATTTATTAAGAAGTTTTCTGCTATTAAATATTCAGCATAGATATACAAATTAAAACCTCCCTTTGAACATAAATATTACATCTATGCAAATAAATCTTATCCCTGATTATTTTTATAACTTTTTTCTATAAATAATCTGGGCTTATATTAAAACAATATTCAGTTGTCCTCCTTTTATGAATATTATACGCTAAATAATTTCAAAATTATGTCATAAACTGAAGTCGAAATGGTTTATCGCACTTCAAAGTTTCGATTATTTCTACACTTATTGATGCTTTTATTTTAATTAATATCTAAAAATATAAAATTAGATATTATATGCATAAAGTTTGTGAACAGTAAATAATACGATATTTTCCTTCAAAAATAATAAAAACTCCTACTCAATTTATCTGTAGGAGTAAATGATACACTCTATATTAAATTTAAGGTTCTATACTAATAATGATAAAATAATGGAATTTTTTCCAATTTTTTTCCAATAAGTAAGCACTTAACATAAAATCAAAGAATTAATTTTATGATTAAAACCATCTAAACAAATATTATCACATTATTCATAGAAAATTAAACAGTCTACTTCAACCTTCTGAATTATAAGATGTCCATTATATTCTCGATATACCAAACTCGGTATACCCTCAATTCACTGGAGTCTTCTAATTCAAAATTATATTAGTAATAGGGAATTATTATTCATTCTTTTTTCTTATAAGAAATGTTGGAATATCCAAATCATCAACATCTACCTTTTTTTCTTCTGAAACTGCAACATTTTCTCTTGCTTCTTTTGTTTCTTTTATTATATCATTAGTAGGACGTAGATTTGGAATTTCAGAGTTATTATTACTATCAAATCCTGTTGCAATAACTGTTATCTTTATTTCATCTTTTAGATTTTCATCAACAACTGCACCAAAAATAATATTTGCATCTGGGTCAACCGATTCCTTTATAATATCAGCTGCCTCATTTACTTCAAATATACCTAAATTTAAACCACCGGTTATATTTAACAAAACTCCTTTTGCACCATTTATTGATGTCTCAAGTAATGGACTATGGATAGCTTGTTTAGCTGCTTCAGTAGCTCTATTTTCACCACTAAATTTACCAACACCCATATGAGCCAACCCTTGATTTAACATAATAGTTTTAACATCAGCAAAATCTAAGTTTACTAAACCTGGCACAGCTATCAAGTCTGATATACCCTGTATACCTTGTCTTAATACATCATCTGCAATTTTAAATGCATCCATTAATGTTGTTTTCTTATCTGCAACTTGAAAAAGCCTATCATTTGGTATAGTAACTAATGTATCAACTCTGTCTTTAAGCTCTTTAATACCTTTCTCAGCATGAATCATTCTCTTTTTACCTTCAAACATAAACGGCTTTGTTATTACACCTACTGTTAAAACACCTAGTTCTTTAGCTATTTCAGCTATTATAGGAGCAGCACCAGTACCTGTTCCTCCTCCCATTCCTGCTGTAATAAAAATCATGTCAGAATCTTTCAATGCTTCATGTATCTCATTTCTGCTTTCTTCAGCAGCTTTTCTCCCTATTTCAGGATTTGCTCCTGCACCTAAACCTCTTGTGAGCTTTTCTCCTATTTGAATTTTTATCTCTGCTTTAGAAGAATGCAATGCTTGCTTGTCTGTATTGATAGCGACAAATTCTATTCCTTTTACTTCAGCATCTATCATTCTATTTACGGCATTATTTCCTCCACCGCCTACCCCAACTACTTTTATTCGTGCAAACTGTTCCATATCTACATCAAACTCAAACATTATATACCCTCCTTAATGAAACTTCAATAACAACTACATCATTTTATATATAAACCAATTAAATTTCATGCTTCATTTCTATATTTATATTCTATATACTTACTCATTTTCCTTCTATTTTACGATAGAGTAATTCATAAATTTTTAAATTTTATCTAATACCTTTCTTATTTATCAAGCATCTTCTAATAATGGCAAAATTTTGGAACAATCTACTTCCAAAAGCAAATATTGCTGCATAGTACAACGGTAATCCTAGTCGATCACCTATATATGCTAATAATGCTGCTAATATAGCATTTCCAAAAAAACCAGATACAAAAATCTCTATATCAAATTTTTGGTCAAACATTGCTCTGATTCCGCCAAATACAGAATCTAGACAAGCTAATATTGCTACAGAAATATAAGTAGAATAGCTTGCAGAATAAGTAATTGGTAAAAATTTACCAATCAAAACTCCTAGTAGTATACCAATAATTGCATAAATCATATTATTAATCATCACCTTCTTTTATAGGTTTTGCATATATAAAGTCAATATCTTCATAAAACCTAGGTATAAATATATTGTCACTTATTTTTGTATCTATATTAATATATTTTTTTAGTAAATCACCATTCGTACCAGGTGCATTTATAGCTGCGTATAATTGTTTAGGATTTCCAATCACATTTATAACAAAAGGATTTGAAACAGACCTTTTGTTTATCCATATAACAGGACCACCACAGTGTATTTCAGAAGTTGATAAAACCCTTTGCCCTTTAATACTTATAGCTTCTGCTCCAGCTGCCTTTAAGTCATTAATAATATTTAATATATCTGAATCATGTACTACATAATTACTTATATCTTCATCTTTATCATGCCTAGTACCATCAGATATTCTTATCATTATTCCTGAACCCCTCAAATTTGTCATTCCTGCTACATTTTTAACATTTCCTATTTCTTCTTTTAAAATTTTAACAACATTACCATCATTAACAGCATCTTGAACCCTTAAAAGTTCTTTTTGTTTTTCAGATATGAGATTTCTTAAGTTAGCAATTTCATCATTTGTACTAATTATACTATCTTGAATTTCTTGTACTGCATTCAACGAAACAAAGTAATATTTAAAACCATCATGTCTATACTGAGTTATTAAAAACGAACCTATCAACAACCCAGCAAAAAATAAAATAATCTTATAATAATTATTCCTTTTCATAAACTTCTCCATTCTATTAATTGCCATTAACAGGTTTAGCATACCTGAAATTCATTATTTTTTTATATCCCTGAATAGTTATTAAATCACTTTGTTTTAAATCTACTTTTAATTCGTTTCTCTTTAGTTGATCAATTATACCTCCTTTAAAAACAAGTGCCGATTCCAATTTATCAGGTGGTCCTATAGCTTTTATTTCTATAGGAGCCCCAATCGATACTCCATTAATATTTAGGTGATTACCTACTGGTAAAATTTCAGTATAATTTGTATATCTTAATCCGTTTATTGAAATCGCCTCTGCTTCCGCAGTATTTAAAAAACTTATTATAGTCATTATTGTATCATAATTATAGACAAAATAGCTTGTATTATCACCAATTAGGACTTCTATATCAGGGTCATCTATAATAAGTTCAATTCCTGGTCCTTCAACATTCTCATATCCTGCTATCATTTTGTATTTTTGTTTTTCTTTGGTTAATTCTTCAACATATACATTTTCTTTTGAGGCACTATCTTCATATTTTTTTATTTTTTCATTGAGATCATCTAATTGTTTAGTAAGTTCTTCTTTATCAGTCTGCAGCTTTTGATATTCTATAGTATACTCTTTAGCTCTATTACTTATCAATTGTCCTTTTCCAACAACTCTATTGACTGTTTTAAATTGCAAAGACATTATTAAGCCTAAAAAAACACACACTATACCAAGCGCAAGCTTATTTTTTGCATTGTTCATATTCTCCTCCTAATTACCCACTGGTACAAAAACAGGATTTTTACCTTTATTAAAACATATTTTCCCTTTATTTATACCCTTCAATTTTAAATCCTCTAATATACTCTTTATGAAAGCTAATTTATGTTCAATTTCTTTAAGATTTCCAAATTCAATATTTATTCCATTTTTTAATGTAATAACTAATTCATCTTCCTTATCTTTTTTTATTATACTTATTTGATTTAGTATTGAAGCTTTACTACATCTATCAATAAAATTTAAAATCTCGCTTGTGGAAATTTCATCTTCTAATTTAAGATTATTTCCAATTATAATATTGTTAATACTAAAGCCATTTAATTCTGAAATATCTAGATTGTTTTTTTCAGATAATACGTTTAAAATAATTCCTTCTTCATCTACATATACAAAAGTATTCATAGCCTTAACAATAAAAGCTTCTTTTCTTTCAACAATATCTATTACAATCTTATCAGGTAATTTTCTAAAGACACGTACCTCTTTTACATATGGATGCATCTTAATATTCTCTATAACTGCACTCTTATTAAGCTTAAATATATTAATACCCTTTTCTATACCTGAGGCAAGTATAACTTTTTCTGTTTCAATTTGCTCATTACCTTTTACTATTACCTCATTAATATTAAATATACTTGTCCTAAATATGAAATAGACACAAGTTGCTACTAGAACCAAGAAAACTAAAAACATAAATCTTCTTTTTCTTTTTCTAATTTTTTTATTTACCGCCTTAGATGCCATTTATATCCTCCACCAATTTTTATATTATACAGCTTGACCCACTCTTTTTGAAAAAAAGACTAAAGCAGTATATTCCGCTATAGAACTTTTTTTATTATATTTATACTTTTTTTATAATAGCACCTAAATTTCTAAGATTTTCATCAAGCTTCTCATAGCCTCTTTCGGTATGAAAAATATTATCTATTTCTGTAGTACCCTCAGCTGCTAAACCTGCAAGTACCAAGCTTGCTCCTCCCCTTAGATCCTTAGCTGTAACTTTAGCACCTGTTAGCTTTTTTACTCCCTTTATAACAGCAACTCTATCTATTGTTGTTATATTGGCACCCATTCTAGTTAGTTCTGGTACATGCTTAAATCTGTTCTCAAAAACTGTTTCAGATATAAGGCTTGTGCCATTTGAAATGGTCAATAAAGCCATCATTTGTGCTTGCATATCAGTTGGATATCCAGGGTATGGAGAGGTTTTTATTGATTCTATTGCTTGAATTTCTTTTGGACCAACAATTTTTAGTGCTGTACAGTTACTATATATTTTGCAGCCTGCTTCTCTTAATTTTGATATTATAGACTGTATATGCTCAGTTTCTATATTTTTTAGCACTATTTCCCCATTTGTTATAGCTGCCGCAGTCATATAAGTGCCCGCAACTATTCTATCAGGAATTATAGTATACTCAACACTCTTCAATTCATTGACTCCTTCTATTTTTATTACACTTGTTCCAGCACCATAAATTTTACCGCCAGCCTTATTAAGATAATTTTGTAAATCTACTATTTCTGGTTCTTTTGCTGCATTTCTAATTACTGTAATCCCTTCTGCTTTTACACCAGCTAACATAATATTCTCTGTTGCACCAACACTAGGATAATCAAGCAATATATCATTACCTTTTAATTTACTTGCTTTACATTCGATAAATCCATAAGATTCTTTAATTTCAACTCCTAGCTGTTTTAATGCTTTCAGATGCAAGTCTATAGGTCTAGGTCCAATTTCACAACCACCAGGATAAGATATCTTCACCTGTCCACACCTGCTTAACATTGCACCCATTAAAATTATTGATGACCTCATTTCTCTGACTAAATCCTCAGGAATGTTAATAGTGTCTACAGTTTTTGAATTTATAGTTACAATATCACCAACTCTACTTATTTTGCATCCAATCATGGTTAGTATTTTCATCATTATTTTAAAATCATTAATAAATGGAACATTCATAATAGTGCTAAAACCATTATTAATAATAGTAGCAGCTAGGATTGGAAGAACAGAATTTTTTGCTCCACTAATTGAAATTTCACCTACTAATCTTCTTCCACCTTCTACTATATATCGAGTCATTATCACACCTCCAGAATATGCAAAGCTATGTAAACAATATATAATTATTGTATGCATATTGAATAAAGGTGTTACTATTTGCTTTATAAATGCTTTAGTATTAAATTGTATATCTCATCAATTGAATCTTTTTTTCCCAGTTTTTTTGAAGCCTCTGACATTTCTTTTAATCTAACCTCATCCTTCAACAAAGCATCTATCTTTTTATACAAAACTTCTCCTGTAAGTTCTTTTTCTAATAATACAACACTAGCTTTTTTTTGCTCCAAAGCTCTTGCATTATACTCTTGGTGATTCTCTGTAGTATAACCTTTAGGTATAAGTAATGTTGGGGCACCTACTGCTGTAACTTCGGCAATAGTTATTGCTCCAGAACTAGTTATTACTAAATCAGCTAAAGACGTTGCTTCTGGCATATCAAATAAATACGGCATAATTCTAATTGATTTATTTATATTATTTATTCCTTCGTCTTTCAATAGTTTAATAAAATTATCATAATGCCTTTTTCCAGTTACATGAATTAACTGAATATCTGAATGTTTATTAAATCGTTTTATAACATAAACCATTGCTTGATTTAAACTTTTTTGTCCCCCACTGCCACCAATACTCAAAACAAATTTTTTATTAGGGTTTATATTAAGTTTTTTATATGCTTTTTCCTTATCTATATCGAAAAAACTTTCTCTAACTGGATTTCCTGTAACAACTATTTTCTCTTTGTTTTTGAAAAATTTACTGCTTTCCTCAAAACTACAAGCAATGCTTTTAACAAATCTAGATAAAATTCTATTTGTTACACCAGGAAAAGCATTCTGTTCATGTATTACTGTTGGTATTTTTTTTAAAGCAGCTGTCATCACTATTGGTCCGCAAACATATCCACCTGTACCAAT
The DNA here is from genome assembly GCF_001559865.1 of Abyssisolibacter fermentans. NCBI lineage: Bacteria > Bacillati > Bacillota > Clostridia > Eubacteriales > Clostridiaceae > Abyssisolibacter > Abyssisolibacter fermentans. The sequence goes on along the minus strand of NZ_LOHE01000066.1, from coordinate 45,506 downwards.
AACTATATCTGGTTTAAAATTATTTACGATTTTTCTAGCATCGTTCATACCAACAAACAACTTATTAATAGTTTTGATAGTACCTAATGATAACTTCCTTCTAAAACCTTCAACTCTTATAGTCTTAAATTTGAACCCTTCTCGTGGTATTATATCAGCTTCCATACCATGCTCTGTACCTACATATAATAAATCTATATCATTTATCTCTTTTTTCATCTTTTTAGCAATGGCTAAAGCAGGATATATGTGTCCACCTGTCCCTCCACCTGTAATTAATACTCGCATTTTTTCAACTCCTATTTATATTATCATATCTGGATATGTTAAGTAAAATGCCTGCTGCAGACATAAATACTAATATAGATGTTCCTCCTTCACTAACAAGTGGAAGAGGTATTCCTGTTGGAGGCATAGAAGATGTTACAACTGCAATATGAACTAATGATTGTACTGTAAATAATCCTACAATACCAGCAGATAATAAACATCCAAACATATCCTTACTACTAAGCGATATTCTAATTCCTCTCCATATAATTATTAATATTAATATAATAATTAAAACACATCCTATAAAACCTAATTCTTCGCCTATAATAGAAAATATAAAATCATTATATGGTTCAGGAATATAGAAGAACTTCTGTCTACTTTGCCCAAGTCCTAATCCAAATAAACCTCCAGAACCCAAAGCATACAATGACTGTACTGCTTGCCATCCAATGCCTGATTTATATGCAAAAGGATTCAAAAATGAAGTAACTCTATCTACTCTAAAACCTTCAGCAAGAATAGCACCAGCAATACCCGCAATTCCAAAAATCCCCAATGTAAATAATTGAGAAAGTTTCATTCCTGCTAAAAATAGTATAATAACCAATGCCATACCTAAGACAACACTAGTACTTAAGTCTTTCTGTATAATTATTGATCCACAGGCAATCCCAATAATAAGTAGTGCAGGTATTACACCACCAGTAAAATCTTTAATTATATCCTTCTTTTTAGATAGAAACGCACAAAGAAAAATAATTGATCCTAGCTTCATGGCTTCAGATGGCATAAAAGTAGTAAAACCTAAAGTAATCCATCTTCTTCCTCCTTTTAGTACTAAACCCATAGGTGTAAATAGCAATCCGGTTAAAACTAAACAACTTAAAAAAATCACTTTAGATAATTTGTTTAATAGTTTATAATTTAAATTCATAAAAAATATCATTGCTACTAATCCTACAGTACTATGTAGTAATTGTTTTTTTAAAAAATGATAAGGATCATTAAATTTTCCATAAGCATCTGGATAACTTGAACTAAAAACCATAACAATACCAATGAATACTAAAAATATAACAGCTATCATTAGTGTAAAATCACTAGCCTTCCTTTTGGCCATCCTCAAGCCTCCTTAAATCTTCAACACATTTTTTGAAATGTGTGCCTCTTATTTCGAAATTGTCATACATATCCCAACTAGCACATGCTGGAGACAACAAAACATTAGAACCTTCTCTACTTAATGTATAAGCAGTATTAACTGCTTCACACATATCCCTTACTTTATATATATTATCAAAACCTAAATTTATTGCAGTATTTTGTATTTGTTTTGCAGTTTCACCTAATAATATTAGTGCTTCTACTTTTCCATCAAACGCTTTAATAAAAGCTTCAAAATCAGAACCCTTATCATAACCCCCTGCAATAAGAATTATAGGCTTATTTAAAGCTTCCAAAGCGCTAATAGATGAATCAGGATTTGTTCCTTTTGAATCATTATAATATTTTGCTCCATTTATACATGCAACTTCTTCGAATCTATGTTCAATCCCTTTAAATTCCCTTAAAGTCTCTGCAATAATCTCAAAGTCTACACCTATTGCCCAAGCTACACAAATTGCAGCTAATGAATTTTCAAGATTATGCTTACCAATCATTCGAATGTCTTTATATTTCATAACTCTTTGATAGTTTCCATTCATATTAATTACAATATATTCTCCATCAATATATACACCTTCATCAAGTTTTTCTGTAGAACTAAAAAATATAATATTAGATTTTATTTCTTCTTTAGCTTTATTAAGAATAGCATCATTATAATTTAAAACTGTATAGTCATCTGAATCTTGATTTTTATATATCTTCTTTTTTGCCTTTACATAATTGTCAAAACTTTTATGCCAATTAATATGATCAGGAGTAATATTAGTCAATACACTTACTTTTGGCTTAAAGCTTTTAGTATTTTCAAGTTGAAAACTACTTGCTTCTATGACAAAAATATCATCATCATTTGAGTTAACAATTTCCCACAATATGCCCACTCCAATATTTCCTGTTACATGCACATTCATATTATTATTCTTTAATATTTTTCCAAGCAAAGCCGTAGTCGTTGTTTTTCCATTTGTACCACTTATTGCTATAAATTTATTATTGCAAAGTCTATAAGCAAGCTCTATATCGGTAACTACTTCTATGCCTTTTTCATAAGCTTTTTTTAATACCTCTACATCTAATGGAACTCCTGGACTTTTTACAATCAAATCTATATCCTCTAGCTCTATATCCATTCCACCTAGTTTGTAACATATTTCATAATCTTTTAATTCATCTATATATTTTGTTAACTGATCTTTAGTTTTATTGTCACATACTACTACTTTTGCTTTTAAACTACTTAATGCTTTAGCACTTGAAACACCTGTTATCCCCAAACCTAAAACAAGTACTGTTTTATTTTTCAACACCATAATCACCTCTACTTAGCTATTAAATTAAATATCCTAACCCATAGACACCAATAATACACAAAATTGCTGTCACAGACCAAAAAACAACTACAACTTTAATCTCTGACCAACCCTTTAATTCATAATGATGATGTAAGGGACTCATCCTAAATACTCTTTTACCTGTTGTTTTAAAAGAAATAACTTGTATAATTACAGATAATGCTTCTGCAAAATATATACCTCCAACTATTGGTAAAATAAGCGATAAATTAAGTATAACTGCTATTCCTGCAACAGCTCCACCTAAAGAAAGACTTCCTAAATCACCCATAAATACTTTTGCTGGATACCCGTTATATCTTAAAAATCCTAAACATGCACCCGTCAATGCTGAAGCAAAAATTGCTAAACTATAATAACCTAATTTTAAAGATATTAAGCTAAAGAACGACATAACAATTAATGTGACTCCAGAGGCCAAACCATCTAAGCCATCTGTAAGATTAACACTATTAACAGTTCCTACTACAACAAATACAATAAATGGTACATATAACGGTCCTAAATCGATCAGATAATTGTCTGTAAAAGGTATAAATATTTTTGTACCTATTATAGAATTATGTGATTGATAAATAGCTAACGCTACAGCAATAAGTATTTGCCCTAAAAGTTTTTGATAAGCTTTTAAGCCTAAATTTCTTTTTAAAACTACCTTTATAAAATCATCAATAAAACCCAAAAAACCATTTGCTAATGTAAATATTAATACTACCATTAAATCTTTGTTATGTATTCCGGAAGATAATGTCGTAGCAATCAAAGCTATAAGGATCATTATTCCACCCATAGTAGGTGTCCCACTTTTTGCAAGATGCCTCTTTGGTCCTTCCTCTCTGATACTCTGTCCAACCTTTAATCGTCTTAAAAGTGGTATAATCAAAGGTCCTAATATTAGCATTATAGCAAAAGATATAATTACTGTTCTTATTATATCTTTGTATTCTATCATAGTTTAATCTCCTCTCATGTTAAATATGTCTAATAATACTTTTCTGATTTTTTATTAAATATGTCAATTCTATATTATCATATATATTATATATATAAATCCCAATTTTTTAAATAATTATAATAAAGAAAATATTAATTCAGGGTAAATAATTCTATAAAAAATCGCAACATCTAAAGTTTGTTTTGAACATAAAATATTCTAAATGCAAGATGTAACATTTCTTTATCTATTTTTATAATATATACCTTTGCATGTAATTATTGACATTATCATTGATTTTTAAAAGGCAACTTTATCAATACAATCACAAAGCTGCCGACATATTAAATTCTATATACAAACAAATTCATTATAACATAAATACATATAAAATTTAATCATTATGTTTTTTATTAACATATAATTCAATCATATATCCCTTCTTAACTGTAGTACCTGGTAATGGATATTGATCCAAAACCAAATCATCTTTTTGTACATCATAAGCATCAGTACTATAATCAAGACCTTTTGTTCCTAGTGTTTTACCAGCTTCTGTGATAGACTTGTTCCTAACATCCGGAACAACAACGTTATTTTTATTAACTTCTTCTCTTTCTTTTTCATTATACTCAGGTTTAATATCAAGATATTTTAAAGTATCCTCTACAATAGCACCCGCTACAGGTGCAGCTATTTGACCTCCATAATAAATACCATTTGTTGGTTCGTCAATAATTACCAAGACACATATTTGAGGATCATATGAAGGAGCAATAGCCATAAATGATGCTATATATTTACCAGAAGCGTATCTTCCATCTATTACTTTTTGCGCTGTTCCAGTTTTACCTCCTACATGATACCCTTTAACATATGCTTTCTTACCAGTACCATTAGAAACAACACTTTCTAATATTTCTAGCATTGTTTCAGAGGTTTCTTTAGATAAAACTTTTCTAACAACTTCTGTTTTATTTTCTTTTATAACATTCCCTTCATCATCAACCATTTGCTTTACTATCCTTGGCTTCATAAGATTACCGCCATTAGCTACAGCACTAACAGCTGTTACAAGCTGTATAGGAGTAACAGCAATACCCTGACCAAAAGAAATAGTAGCCAAATTAACTTCTTTAATATTTTTGGCACTAGATGGTGCTATACCATATTGCTCACCTGTCAGCTCTATTCCTGTTTTTTTGCCAAAACCAAATGCTTTTAAATAATCATACATTTTCTCAGCACCAACTCTAAGGCCAACCTCTACAAAAACTTCATTGCACGAATTTTGAGCACCTTCGACAAAATTTTGACTACCATGCGGGTTGTAATATCTCCAACATTTTATTGGTTTATAGCTTTTAACCTGTCTGACATAACCATCACAATAGAATTTACTATCCTTATTTACAACGTTCTCTTCTAACCCAGCAGCAGCTGTAATTATTTTAAAAGTAGAACCCGGTTCATAGTTATCATTTATAGGAAAATTTCTCCAAGAATCGAAGATTTGTTGACTTTTTTCACTCCACGGTTTTTCATTCCAAATCTTCTGCTCTTCATCAGATAAAATTTCCCACGGTCTATCCGGATTGTATAATAAAGTATTTTTATCATTTGGATTATAATCAGGTTTAGTAGCCATAGCTAATATATCACCTGTTTTAGGTTGCATAACAATAATTGATGCATGTTTTGCTTTGTTTTTTACCAAAGCTTCATATGCAGCTTTTTCAGCGAAATGTTGAATAGTTTCGTCAACCGTTAATACTAAATTTTTGCCATTTTGGGCTTCAAATAATCTTTCATTTCCATATGGTAATTCTTTTTGTCTAGCATCAACAGTTTTAATCCATCTACCAGCAATTCCTTCTAGTTGTTCGTTATATGTTCTTTCAATACCATATTGACCCTTATTATCTCTATCTGTATGACCTATTATATGACAAGCAATTTCTCCATATGGATAAAATCTCTTATTATCATCAACTATTTCAATTCCCTTCAATAATTCTTTTCTTAGTGCATTAGATATTTCTTTATCTACCCATCTTTTTATTTCAACCAAACTTTGTTTTTTAGTTATTAAGCTATAAACCTTATTTTCATCCATTTCTAATATTTCTGATAATTTTTTAGCAGTTTTCTTTGGATTTTCTACATCAGCAGGTCTACACCAAATAGTGTCAACACTCATATTTGTAGCCATAATTTTACCATTTCTATCGTAAATAATTCCTCTTTTAGGTCTTACAGGTATATCTCTAGTCCACTGTTCCAAGGCTTCTTTTCGAAGCTTATCTCCTTTAATTATCTGTATTTGCCCTAATCGAGCTATTAGTAATAAAAATAACAGCATGATTCCAATTAACATTATAAGAATTCGTTTTTTTGTAGTAACATTAGGCATATTCAAATTGTATACCCCCTTTTAATTTCGATTAATACTTCGCTCCAAATTATTCATAAAGTAAATCATATAATAATACGAATAATATGGTACAAAATATAATTCTAAACAGCAAATTTCAATGAAATATCATCATTGAAATTTTAGAATTAATTTATATTTTGTCATTATAGCTAATATATAACAGCTACTAGTACTTTTATTGCTCCAATAAGAGGATTATCACCTTGTTATTTTACCAACCCTATTAATTTGTTTAAAGTAGATTTGAAAAAAGTTGTTTTCCCAACTTGTAATTCATTCTTTACCCCATTGTTAATATTATCTAAACTAACATATATTATTTGATCCCGAGTTGGATAACTCATACCTAATTGACTTATAGCCGCTTCTTCTATCCAATCTGATTGCTTTATTTTATCAATTTTAATTTCTAATAAACTCTTCTCTTCAAATAACTCTTCTTTGCTTTTATTTAAGCTTAACAATTCGTACTTTAATTGAGACACATATGCATTTAGCAATAAAATTCCTAAACATACACCTAAAACTACAACTGATAATGCAACAAGTTTAACTTTACTTTTAGTAGCTATTGTAGTATTTTTTTCTTTATGTTTTGTTTTTTTTCTAAATCTAGGTTCTTCAATATTTATGTCATATTCTTGTATTTGTTTTTTTGCTACTAACAATTTATTCAACCCCCGTATCTTTTAGAACTTTAAACTTTTTCGCCAACTCTTAATTTTGCACTTCTTGATCTAACGTTATAGTTGATTTCTTCTTTGCTAGGTGTTAGTGGTTTTTTTGTTATAATTTTAAGTTCTCTTTTTTTATCACACCTACATATTGGAAGTTCTTTAGGACATATACAATCCTTATATAAATATTTAAAAGTTTCTTTTACTATTCTGTCTTCCAAAGAATGAAAAGTAATTATACACAATCTACCACCCTCATTTAAACAACTACACATATCAATGATAGCTTGTTTTAATATTTCTAGTTCTTTGTTAACTTCTATTCTTATAGCTTGAAAAGTTTTTCTACCAGGATGTGGACCTTCCATTCTAACTTTTTTTGGAATGGCTTTTTTTATAACTTCAACTAATTCTAATGTAGTATTAATCTCTTTATTTACTCTTTCATTTACTATGAATTCAGCTATTCTATTTGCCCATCGTTCCTCTCCATATTCTTTAATGATTCTAGTTAAATCTGCTTTAGAATATTCATTTACAACATTCCAAGCTGACAAAGGACTATTTTCATTCATTCTCATATCTAATTTAGCATCTTGGTGGAATGAAAAACCTCTATCTCCATCATCTAATTGAAATGAAGATACTCCCAAATCAAGTAAAATACCATCCACTTTTAATATACCTAAATTATTTAATATGCTTTTAATATTTCTAAAATTATCATGAACAAATTCCACTTTACCCTCATAATCTTTAAGTCTTTCTTTTGCTCTTTTTAATGCATATTTATCTTGATCTATTCCTATAAGTTTCCCGTTATCAAGCTTTGATACTATCTCTTTAGAATGTCCAGCTCCACCTAAAGTACCATCAACGTATATTCCATCACTCTTTATATTCAAATTTTCAATACATTCATCTAACAAAACAGATACATGCTTTAATTCCATGTTATTCACCTCATCTGACTTCTATTATAATATTATCTACATATATTATTATCCCAGTTTCTATATTCCTAATTCAGCCATTTTTTCTGCTATACTTTCATAACTTAAATCATCATCATTATTATATGCATACCAAAGTTGTTTATCCCATACTTCAACTCTATTAGAAACTCCAATAACAACGGATTCTTTTTCAAGCTTTGCATGCTGCCGTAAGTTTGATGGTACCAAAATCCTACCCTGCTTATCTAGTTCACATTCACAAGCTCCTGAGAAAAAAAATCTTACGAACGCTCTTGCATCTTTTCTAGTGAGTGGTAGTGTTTTTAATTTTTGAACTAATATATCCCATTCACACTGAGGATAAATGAAAAGACAATTATCTAGACCCTTAGTTATAATAAAGCTCTCACCAAGATCATCTCTAAATTTTGAAGGTATTATAAGTCTGCCTTTTTTATCTATAGTATGTAGGTATTCACCAATAAACATCATTACACCCCATCTTGAGGGATTACCCTCCACTCCACACCACTTTTCTCCACTTATTATGTATTTCTATATAAAATTTAAAATTCCTGCAATAGAAATAAATTATTACACAAAAAAAAGACAGTTTTTACCCGTCTTTTTTTGACCAATCAATTATTTATTATTTTAACCCAGATTATTCATAGAAAATTATGAACAGTGAACTAAAATCTATGAGTTTATGTGTGTCGATTACTCCTATGAAAGAGCGCAATTGGAGATTCATTAAAATATATACCTTTTGATTATAAGATATGCATTATAAATGGTGGGCGTACCAACTCGGTATACCTTAGAGGGTTATCCAAATGTACCTCAGACTACATCTGAATAAGCAATTCACACTAAATTAAATTTTAGGTTCTCTACTCATAATTTAGAATTATACAACACACTATTCAAAGTTATATAAATAATCAGAATTTAATTATATTTTTTATAATAATATTCTTTATAATACTGAGTAATTAGCTTGTCCAAGCTCGTACTAATATAATACGTTTTTGAATACTGATCCTGTTGAACAATTGATTTATTTAATTTATCCTTCAATTGTATTATCTTTTGATTTAGCATTTCGAACTCATTATAACTCATATTACCACCTCTCTTACACACAACATGATTACATTTTATTCAAATATTACCAAAGTGTCAACGGGTTTAAATTGTCGAATATCAGAATTAATTATAAAGTATAAGGTATTAATTTATAAAAAAAGAATACACATTACTTATTAATGTGTATTTCACTATTACTGTTTAATTCAAAATTTGTAGATGAAATTTTTAAAAATAGTTAATAAATAAAACTGTTTACATTGTACTCTCTAAAAAATCACTATTCTTTTGAAAATATAGTTATTATTAAACATTTTTAACATTCTTTTTTTTCTTAATAACTAAAATTATTATCGAAACTAATATAATACACAGACTAATTAATTGAGCAACTCTAATATTTCCAAGCATCAAACTATCTATTCGTAATCCTTCTATAAAAAATCTAGCAAATGAATATAATATCAAGTACAATAAAAACACTTCACCCTTAGTGTCAGATTTATTCTTTCTATACCAAATTAAAAATATAAAGACCGCAAAATTCCAAATAGATTCATATAAAAACGTTGGATGAACTTTCTGTCCATTTACAAGTATTCCCCAAGGTAAATCCGTAGGAGTTCCATAAGCTTCTTTATTTATGTAATTCCCCCATCTTCCAATAGCTTGACCTAATATTATACTAGGAGCAGTAATGTCAGTTATTTGCCAAAAGCTTATCTTTTTTATTTTGCAAAATATAACAGCAGTTACTACAGCTCCAATTATAGCACCATGTATAGCTAATCCTCCACCTCTGGTATTTACTATTTTCATTAAATTCCCTCTGTATTCATCCCATTGAAAGATAACATAGTATAATCTTGCCCCTATTACAGCAATAGGAATTGCAAAGATAAGTAAATCTATGAGGGTTTCTTCATTGAAACCTATTCTTCTACATTCCTTAATAGCTAAAATTGTTCCTAAAACTAATCCTGATGATATCAAAATACCATACCATCTTACAGCTATTCCAAACACCTCAAAAGCTACTGGATCCATTAATAAAACCTCCAAACTAGTAATTTAAAAAATGACTATTCTTGTATATATCATAAAAAAACAGTCTTAAGGGACTGTCTCAACATTTTCGAGTAGTCCCTCCTTAGTTATTTTTGTCCTCAAAAATTTACCATTTTGAGCACCCTATAAACAACATTATAGGTTATCGAATACATCTAAGTCAACTACTTATAAAGGATTAATAACTGATAATGTATAATTCTTAGTATTTAAATGCTCATTTAATCTTGAAATAATATCATCATAATCAATATTTTCAAGTATATCTATATAATCAAATAATATAAAATTATTAAAAAAGTAAGATATAAAATTATTTGCTATATATTCAACAGAATTGAAATCCATTATATGGTATCCTATGAATTTCATTTTCGTTCTTTCAAAATCTGCTTTATCTATTGCTTCACTACTTGTTTCATTTATATATTTGATTATTCTATCTGCTAATTCTTTAGGATTTTTAGATTCACCAGATATTAATGAATGACCATAATCCTTTTGTCCAACATATTGAAAACTAAATGGTCCATTTATAAGTTCTAAATCAAATATATCTTGATAAAATTTAGAACTTTTAGAAAATAAAATATCTAACAATATTGTTGTACATATTTCTTTCTTAACTAATTTTTCACCTTCATAACCTATATCAGTATCTTTAAACCCAAGCGTAAATAATGGTTTAGCCACACTTAGTTTTTGCTCAATATAATCTACCTTAACATCTTTAGGCTCATTTGGATAATCCTTTTTAGTTCCTTCATCTAAAATTTTGATATCCTTATTCATACTATCTTCAATTTGTTTTATTGCTTTATCAAAATCTATATCTCCTACTAAAAAAATAACCATATTTCTTGGGTGATAAAAAGTATTATAACATTTATATAAAACTTCTTTATCAATTTTATTTATACTTTTTACGGTACCAGCAATATCTGTTTTAACTGGATGGTTGTAATATAATCCATTTAAACAATTAAAAAATACTCTCCAATTAGCATTATCTTCGTACATTTTGATTTCTTGCTCAATAATTCCTTTTTCTTTGTTTACATTTTCATCTGTAAAATATGGATTTTGAACAAACTTTACCAATAAATCAAGATTTTCAAAAAACTTATCTGTACAAGAAAATAAATATGCAGTTTGGTTAAAATTTGTATATGCATTCAGATATGATCCAAGTTTAGAAAACTTGTTAAAAATGTTGCCTTCTTCTTCTTCAAATAATTTGTGTTCCAAAAAGTGAGCTACTCCTGGAGGTGCATTTATAAACTCATTTTCATTCATAGGAACAAATCTATTATCATTAGAGCCATAATTAGTCGCAAAAATACCATATTTAATTGTATAATGTGGTTTTGGAACATAAAATACGTTTAATCCGTTTTTAAATTGATATGAATATAATTCTTCATTTAGTCTAGCATTCTCTATTTTTTTCAAACTCAATTTCAAGCCTCCTCTTTAGCATTAGATTTTATAGCGTATATTGTATCTAGTTGAATGTTTTTAAATGACTGTGTTATTTGTTCTTTTGTTATAGAATTGATATCAGCTATAATATCATTTATTGTACGATTACTTTTAGTTAACGCCTGACTAAAGAAAAATTCTGATATTGAATAAGGATCATCATACATAGATCTTATTGAGGTTATCATGGAATTTTTAGCAATATTGATATCATGGTCATTAAAATTACCATTTTGTATATGTTCAACTTCTTTATTACTAATATCGATAACACTATCTATTTTATCAGATTCAACACCTGCATTGATAATCATAAGTGATTTGAATTTATATCCTCTCGAATATACATAATACGCTAAACTTTCCTTCTCTCTTACATTTAAAAACAACTTAGATTCTGGTCCACTTCCAAGAATGTTATTACCTAGTAAAAATGCATCATATAGTTTATCTTCATATGGGAGATTTATCCTATATCCCATAGAAAGTTTTGCCTGAACAATATCCATATTGTCTATTACTTTTGTTACTTCTTTAATATCTTTTTTTATTGTTTCCCTTGATATACTAACAGGGTTTTCTACATTAAATTTAAATTCTTCACGTATTTCTTTTTCTATTTCTTTTTTATTGATATCTCCAACAACAAAAATTTCAATTAAGCTAGTTTTAAGTACATTTTGATAATGAAGATAAAGAGATTTACTTGTAATGTCTTTTAAGTCTTCTATGTATCCTAATTTGTAAATACTATAAGGCTCATCTTTACACATTTTCTCTATACATTTTTCAATAGCATAAATTTTTTTATCATTAATCAGATTTTGAATTTTATTAGAAAGTCTTATTTTTTCTTGTTTTACATATTTACTTACAAAACCGTCTTCTTCCATCAACGGATTGTTAATAACTTCATTTAACATTTTGAGCATGTCACTTAACATTTCTTTATTATCTACATATTTAGAGTCAGGACCTTCTATAGAAAATCTCATAATCTGCTTCTCTCCTGCTTTAGAAACCCCTATGCTTATATTACTACCATACATTCCTTCAAGTTTTTTCTCTATTTCTAATAATGTATTATAATTCTTGGTACCTCTTTTTAAAATTATAGGGAATAAAGCATTTTGTGTAACTTCATTCTTATCAAGAGGTCTTATAAAATATATATTAATAAGATTAGATTTAAATTTATTAGTCTTTATAATATTTAAATAAACGCCCTCACTTATTCTTATTCTTTCTCTTTTCAAAGCCAAATTAAAACCTCCATTTCATTTGTCATAAATATAGTATAAATCAAATAAAAATTTTGTCAAAATTTAAGGAATTTATTGTTAATTTGTTTTATAAGAAATCCGGTTATATTTTTTAACCGGATTTCTTTTTATAATTATCTCATTTTATTTCTAATTGTATTCATTATGCTATCCATATCTGTTTTCAAATCAGACATTACATTACCATCTCTAACTTTTTGAGATACATCTCCTATTTTGCCATACAAATCCGTATCAGAAGTTACCATAACTTGAGAAATATTTGGATTTGCATTTTTTACAGCTTCTTCAATTTTAGCCCTTACATCATCTGGTACTGTTCCATTTGCTTGACCTTTACAATTTACACCAACTACGCATTCATTATCATCTGTTACAACACAAACTGCATTATTAACTTCAGGTACATTTACAACATTATTAGCAATTGTTTCTTCAAGTCTGCTACCTTGAATAGTATCTTTGTTGGTGTAATTACCTCCAATGTTAGTACCAGTCTTATTACCAACATTATTGTTAATATTTCCTACATCATCATTAGTGTTATTACCCTCATTGTTACCATTATTGTTACCGTTATTTTCTGTAGGATTATTATTGTTTTCTGTATTATCATCAGTCTCATTCTGACAACCAATAGCAAATGTTGCTAAAAGCATAAACATTAAAGTAAATAAAGCTACTCTTTTAAAAGATATTTTCAAAACTTTCACCTCCTAAATAATATTGTTTCAAATATATTTCTTTTTATTTATTTTTCCTCTAAATTAAATATAATATTATTAAAAATCAAAGTAATATTTATATGAATTTAATAATCCTTTTCGTTTTTGTATTATTTTCCAGGGAAATATTTATTTCGTTTTGTATATTTTGTCTTTTTTAAAAAACAAAAAAAAGCAGTCCTCGCTGCTTTTGATAAATATTAATATTTCACTCTTTCACCATTTATCATATATATAATTCTTTCACAAATATTTGTTATATGATCACCTATTCTTTCTAAATATCTACCAATAAATAATAGCTCAGTAGTTTGTTTTATTATTCTTTTATCATTGCTTAACATATCTAACAACTCAACATATATATAATTATATAATCTATCCATTTCATCGTCCATTAATGCAGTTTCAACAGCTTGTTCTTTACTTTCTTTTATATAGCTATCCAAACAACCTCTTATCATTTTTATTGCTATATTTCCCATTTTAGGTATATCAACTAAAGGCTTTATAAATTCATCACTACCTATTTCCTTAATAATTTTAGCGATATTTACTCCATAATCACCAATTCGTTCTAAATCTGTTATGATTTTTAATGCTGTGCTTATGCATCTTAAATCCTTTGCTCTTGGTTGTTGTAATGCAATTAGATTTAAGCATTTATTTTCAATGTTCATTTCCATAACATCCACTTGATCATCTAACGATATGACTTCATCTGCAAGTTTTATATCCTTGTTTATCAATGCTGTCAAAGATTTAGAAATAATATCCTCCACCATATTGCCCATATCCATTATTAGAGTTCTTAATTCTTCTATCTGATTATCAAACTTTTCTCTCATAATATTCACCTCCCTTTAACCAAATCTACCAGATATATAGTCTTCAGTTCTCTTATCAACAGGATTAGAAAATATTTGATGAGTCGATCCATACTCCATCAAATTACCCATAAGGAAAAATGCAGTATTGTCCGAAATTCTTCCAGCTTGCTGCATAGAATGAGTAACTATTATTATTGTATAATCATTCTTTAATTCGCCTACTAAATCTTCTATTTTTGCAGTAGCTATCGGATCCAACGCTGATGTAGGTTCATCCATTAGCAAAACTTCCGGCTCAACTGCTAAAGCTCTTGCTATGCATAACCTTTGCTGCTGGCCACCTGAAAGACTTAATGCATTTTTTTTCAACCTGTCTTTTACCTCATTAAACAAAGCTGCTGCTTCTAAACTTTTATAAACAATTTCATCAAGTTTTTTCTTTTTCTTTATTCCATGAGCTCTCGGTCCATAAGCAATATTGTCATATATACTCATTGGAAAAGGATTCGGTTTTTGAAAGACCATACCTACCTTTTTCCTAAGCTGTATAACATCTATTTTTTTGTATATATCTACATTATCTAGTGTTACCTTGCCTTTTATTTTTACTCCTTCAACTAAATCATTCATTCTATTAAGTGTCTTTAGAAATGTTGATTTACCACAACCAGATGGACCAATTAAAGCAGTAATCTTTTTTTCTGGTATATTTATATTAATATTATTAAGTGCTTGAAATTCACCATAAAATAAATCTAAGTCTTTTACTATTATCTTATCAGACATCATCTACACCTCCATTTTAGATTTATTTAATCTTTTTGCTATCTTATTTGTTACCAAGTTTATAAATAAAACAATTATTATCAATATAGTAGCTGTTGCGTAAGCCTTTTCAAATGATATTCCCTCTTTAGCTAATAAATATAAATGCACTGACAATGTTCTTCCAGAATCCATTATACTTGATGGTATTCTTGCTACTGTTCCTGCTGTTAAATATACTGCTGCTGTCTCACCAATAATCCTTCCTATACTTAAAATAACAGCTGTCAAAATACCTGGCATTGCACTAGGAAGTATAACCAACATAACTGTTCTGAGTTTACTAGCCCCTAAACCTAAGCTTCCTTCTCTGTATGAATCAGGAACAGATTTTAATGCTTCTTCAGTTGTTCTAATTATTGTAGGTAAAACCATTATGCTTAAAGTAACAGTACCTGCCAAAATAGACCAACCAAAACCTAAAATAACTACAAACAGAATCATTCCAAAAAGTCCAAATATGATAGAAGGTATTGATGCTAAACATTCCGTAGCAAACCTTATTAATCTAACAAATTTGCCTTTCTTTGCATACTCAACCAAATAAATAGCTGACAAAATTCCTATAGGCGCTGAAACAATAATAGTAAGAAATATTATATATAATGTTATTAAAATCTGAGATAACAGCTCCTTTATATTTATTTCTGTAATTCCATTTATTACAACATATCCAATAATCCAAATTAAAATACCAACAGTTACAGCAGCACTTAACCATATTAATGCTTTCATTATCTTTTCATTTAATTGTCTTTTATCCAAGTTAAACACCCGCCTTATTTGTTACCTTATTCAATACTAAATTTAAAATCATAATAAATACTAACAAAACAACACCTGTAGCAAACAACATCTCTTGATGCAATCCATAAGCATATCCCATTTCTATTGCTATGTTTGCTGTCATTGTTCTAACTCTATCCGTAAGAGCATGGGGTATCATAGGTGTATTTCCTGACACAAGAATAACAGCCATTGTTTCTCCTACTGCTCTACCTATACCAAGTACTATTGAAGTAAAAATTCCAGATTTAGCAGCTGGTATTAGAACTTTAAAAATAGTCTGTATATGTGAACTTCCTAAGGCAAGAGAGCCTTCTTTATACTCCTTTGGAAGTGAGCGCAAAGCATTTTCAGATATATTAATTATTGTTGGTAATATCATTATGCCTAAAATAATAATAGTTGCTAACAAACTATTACCTGCTCCTCCTATGTGTTTATGAATTAAAGGTACTATAACAAGAAGACCAAAAAAACCATATATAACAGATGGTATACCAGCTAATAGCTCAACAGCAGGTTTTACTATTTTAGCAATAGACTTAGGAGCTATTTCAGCCAAGAATACTGCAGTTAAAACTCCAATAGGTACACTTATAATTGTAGCTCCTAAAGTAGCATAAACAGACGCTATAAGCATTGGCTTAATACCGTATATATCAGCTTCAGGAATCCACTCTGAACCAGTCAAAAAGTCTCTGACACCCACTTTTAGAATTGCAGGTCCTCCCTTAAGAAATATAAAAAACAATATTGTAAAAACACTTACAATTGAAATACAAGCGCTAATAAAAAAAATCTTTTCAACTATTTTTTCTGTAAATCTCTTAATATTTAACTCAACCTTTTTATTATTATCATAAATAAATGTAGGTTCTAATTTAACTTCTGCTGTTTTCATTTATACCTCCTAGAAAAATTTATTGTATGGCATGAGGGGGAACATGCCATACATATTTATTAATCCCAGATTATTCATAGAAAATTAAATACTATATTGCATTCTTCTGATTATAACAAGGTGCAAGATGTCCCTCACCTCTATAGGTAGCGGTATCGATTATATTTAACAGGCGGTGCGCAATCTTGTACCTTGTTGAAACGGTGTGTTGCAATTACTACGTAATTGCCTTCGTTGTTATAAGAAATCCATTAAATTCTCGACATACCAACTCGGTATGCCTTCGAAATCACTGAAATCTTCTAATTCAGAACTATACAGCATATTATCGGGAGTTATATGAATAATCAGGGTTATTTAATTGGTATCAATTTTTCACCAACTATTTTTTGACCCTCATCACTTAAAACAAAATCTAAATATTCTTTCCCGCCTTCACTAATATCTCCTTTTGTAACAAATAGGAATGGTCTTGATATCTTATATTTATTATCTAAAATGTTTTGAACACTTGCTTCTACTCCATTTATTTTAAGGTCTTTAATGGAATCATTTAAATATGAAAGTGATAAATACCCTATAGCATTTTCTTTCTTAGAAATGTTAGCCATTACCGCACCATTACTATCAGCTATAAGAGCATCTTTTGTAACTATACTAATTTTTTTGCCATCACTATTTTTTTCATAAAGCTTTAATATATCTTCAAATGCACCTCTAGTACCAGAGCCTGATTCTCTACTTACAACTAAGATTTCTTCATCTTTGCCGCCAATTTCTTCCCAATTTTTTATTTCACCACTAAAAATTTTCTTAGCAGTTTCTAAATCTATATCAGTAATACTGTTATTAGGATGAATTGCAATAACTATACCATCATAAGCAATAACATGTTCTGTAAGATTCCATTCTTTTTCACCTGGCTTTAAACTTCTTGAAGCCATACCGATATCAGCTGTGCCATCATTTGCAGCTTTTACACCAGGAGTAGACCCTACACCTTGTACATCTACTTTTATATTTTCATTCTTTTTTGCAAATTCTTCAGCCAGTTTAGTAGCTATTGGTGTAACAGATGTCGATCCTACAACATTAACCGTCGAAGTCTTAGCATCACTATCAGAAGATTTGTCTTGATTACATCCTATTAAGGTAGTTAATGTAATTACTAAAATTAATGCTATTACTATTTTTTTCAAATATAACATCTCCTTTAATCGTAATTTGATTACAGCTAAATTATAACAACCATTTATGTTAATTTTGTTGTGTGAATGTTAACTGTATGTTAAGTATAAGTTAATAGATAAGATAAAGGATTAACTTCATTACAACATACATGAAAAATTTCATCATTGACTACTTGATATACTTTAGAGATTAAGAAAAAAGAAGGTTGATTAATACGAAACTTCTACTTAGTTCCTTTCTTGAAGTAAGCATGTGCACCAAATATATTAGCTTAAAATAACTTGTCATAGTTGATATAATTGGCAGTATAATGTATAATTTAGTCTAGTGTTGGTTATTGATTATAATTGAAAGGAAGATATAAATGAAATTAGGAATAGTAGGACTGCCAAATGTCGGCAAAAGTACTTTATTTAACGCAATAACATCAGCTGGTGCGGAATCTGCAAACTATCCATTTTGTACAATAGAACCAAATGTAGGAGTTGTTTCTGTACCTGATGAAAGATTAGATGTATTAGAAAAAATGTACTCATCTCACAAAAAAGTACCTACAGCTATAGAATTTTTTGATATAGCAGGTTTAGTTAGAGGAGCTAGTAAAGGTGAAGGTTTAGGAAATAAATTCTTATCCCACATTAGAGAAGTTGAAGCTATAGTTCATGTTGTGCGTTGTTTTGAAGATGAAAACATAACACACGTTGAAGGCAATATAGATCCGATTCGTGATATTGAAATAATTGATTTAGAATTGATACTAGCTGATCTTGACATGGTTACAAAGAGAATATCAAGAGTTGAAAAACAAGCAAAATCAGATAAAGTATTATTAAAAGAATTAGAGTATTTAAAAAAAGCTTTAGAAGCTTTAGAAAATAGTAAACCAGTAAGAAGTGTAGAATTTACAGAGGAAGAAATAAAATACAACAAAATATATAACTTCTTGACAAATAAACCTGTACTTTATGCAGCAAATATATCAGAAGAAGATATAGTCAATGAAAAAGAGAATAATCACTTAACTTCATTATTAGAATATGCAAAAAAAGAAGGTTCAGAAGTTATCACAATTTGTGGTAAAGTAGAAGCAGAAATATCAGAACTTGACCAAGAAGAAAAAGAAATGTTCTTAGAAGAGCTTGGCTTAAAAGAATCAGGTTTAGATAAATTGATAAAATCAAGCTATAAGCTTTTAGGCTTAATCTCTTTCTTGACAGCGGGAGAAAAAGAAGTAAGAGCATGGACAATCAAAGAAGGCTGGAAAGCACCACAAGCAGCAGGAAGAATACACACAGACTTTGAAAAAGGCTTTATAAAAGCAGCAATTATCACATATGAAGACTTGGTAGAATGTGGTTCTCTTGCAGTAGCAAAAGATAAAGGATTACTTAGACTTGAGGGTAAGGATTACGTAATGAAAGATGGAGATGTTGTTGAGTTTAGGTTCAATGTGTAAATGTAATCAGCCATTCTACTTTGATGGCTATAAATCTATGTTTTGGCGACATTTTATATGTGATTAACAAAAATACAAATACAACCGCTATTATTATACTAAATAATAGCGGCTTTTTTCTTTTTGTACTAAATAAAAATATGTACGATAATTAATTAATAAATTCTGTAATTTCATTAGCATTACCACCTATTCTAGCTATTCTATTTATAATCTGTTTTCTTTGTGGATGATTATGTTCAGTCATATAAAAACTCCTTTTCAATTCTATGATTCATGCTTTATTTCTTTCCATTTACCTTTCATAAATCTACTAATCAATATTACAAAATATCTTAATAATAAAAAAAACTGCTATAAACAGTTTATAACTGTAATGTAGCAGCTTTTTAATAAAGAAACAATTAACTTAAAAACTATCGTTTGAATGTAATACAACCATTCATTAACGAATTTTACTATAATAATTAAGTCCTTTTGGTGCAACATTAGAGAAAACAGATAACCCAGCTTTAACCCTTTCACCAGTTGTCATCTTTTCTCCTGTCACAATATTCTTTCCTTCAACCACTTCGGTTGCATTTATATATGGACCATATGGTGATAAATCAATAATTGTACGAAATGTATGTAACCATTGATCTATCCAAGCATTTACTGCTATTTCCATAAAATCATCATAATTTCTACATAACCCTAATGGATCAATGTAACAAATTGGATTATCATTGACATAAATATATCTATTAAGCGAAAGTCCTTCATCTATGCTTCCTGCTAACACATCACGATTTATAAATCTTCTTAAATCTGGATTGTAGTAACGTGCTCTCATATAATATAACTCATTATCATCAGTTATAACGCCATACTTACCATTATATAAAAACGGATTATAATCGTCACTATCTTGTGTTATTATTTTTCCATAAGGCAAATAGCTATAACATTGTACAACTTTTCCAGTTTCATCTGTTAATGCTACCGTACTACCTCTTCGATCATAATGATAAGTTTTGTATTCACCCTCTACATTTTCTTGACCAAGTAAACCTAATCCATATACATAATAATTAATTACATTTCCATTATCATCAGTTTCCATTAAAACCTGACTGTAATAAGAATGTGGATTTACAACATAGTATATCGTTTCACCTGTTTTTTGGTTAACAAGCGATGTTCGAATATTTTCTGCATTATAGCCATACGATATATCACCTGTGCTGGTCAATCTATTCTGTGAATCGTATTCAAACTGCTGCATCTGTCCTTGTAATGGCCCTGATATCATATTACCATCAGCATCATAAATAATTTCTTGATTTCCCCAAGCTTCTAATTTATTATCTGCTGTATAAGTCATTATCTTTTCTTGAGTTTTTACTGCACCATTTTCAGTGAGCATGTTTTTTACAGAAGTAATATTACCTCCTATATCATAGTTATATTGTATTTCATTAATTACAGATGATAAAGAAGTATCACTTTGAATATTTAAATTGCTTGCCTTAGTTAATCGTTCCAATTCATCATATGAATACTGTATATTTCCTTCTTTTATCACATTATTGACAGCATCATACTCATTTACATATTCATTAATAGTTTCACCATTTGCAGCAATATTTTTCAATGTTATCAGTTGACCATTAATATTATATGATCTACTCTCGCTAGAACCATCAGAATGAGTAGTCTTAACTAGACGATTATTTTCATCATATTCATATTCTGTTTTTCTAGCATTCCAATCAGTCACACTAATCATATTACCTACAGCATCATAGGTATAGTTAACTTTTTTTCCATCTGGGTAAATAAGCTGTATCAAATTTCCAACCGCATCATACTTGTAAGAAATTGTATATCCACTTTCATCTGTATACTTCACGACACGGTTAAGCTCATCATATTGTCTTTGCAATTTTTGTTGCATTTCATTTGTAACAATAAGCAGATTTCCATTATTATCATAAGTGTAATTAATTTCATGTTCCGTATCAACATGCTTAATAAGACGACCAGTTTCATTATAAGTATATGTTGTTGATTGCTTGCGGGCATTTTGTTTATTAGTAAGTAATCCACGTAAGTCATAGTCATACTCTATAACTCCACCACCTTGAATGTTTTCACTAATTAAATGTCCAGCATCATCATAGCTAAAAGTTGTTTTATTCCCATTTGCATCCGTATATCCAGTAAGTTGTCCATTTGCATCATACGATTGCTTGCTTTCACTACCCAACGCATCTAAAACACTAATAAGCTGCTGTCTAGTATCATACTGTAGATTCATTACTTGATCTAATGGATTAGTTATACTATTTACTTGATCAATTGCATCATAGGACTTTGTAACCTTGTTACCAAGAGCATCTTCAAGCTCGATAGCTCTATTCAAATTATCATAAGAAGTTTTTGCAACTATATTTCCCTTCCCATCAATTTGTGCAATCACATTTCCTACTTCATCATATTGTATTTGTGATGTATTACCATTAGCATCCACAATACCTACTTGTCTGCCTAATTCATCATACAAGTAAGTTGTTTCATTCCCTTTGGCATCAATTAATTTTATAAGATTACTTTCAGCATCATATTCATAATTTGTCACATTTTCAATAGCGTCTGTTACCTTAATTAAGTCCCCATTACCATTATATTCGTAGTTTGTTGTATTACCTAAAGCATCTGTTTTACTTAAAATATCACCATACATATCATAAGTATAAGTTGTTGTATTTCCTAATGAATCTACTACTTTAGTTAGATTACCTAGAGCATCATAAGACATGGATGTTTCTTCGATTGATGATGCTTCTTTGACTAATTGTCCTATAGCATCATAGCTGTATTTAATTATATCCCCATTAGGGTCAGTTTCAGATTTTACTAATCCATTAACTACTTCATATTGAGTTGTATGACCATTAGCATCAGTGTATGATTGCACATAACCATGCTCATCATAGCTATAATTTTCTGTTGTATCATCAGAATAAGTCACTCTAGTCAAGTTATCTAGTTCATTATATTCATATGTTGTTGTCTGATTTAATGCATCAGTAACTGATAATAAATTATTATGTTCATCATAAACCATATTTGTTTCAAAGCCACCATTATTTATTACTTTCACTCTATTACCGAATTGGTCATATTCATACTTTGTAATTTGATTTAAAGCATTTATTTCTTCAATCAAGTTTCCATACTGATCATACTTCATTTTAGTAGAGTTTTCTAGTTCATCTATTAGTTCAATTAACTTAAACTTATAGTTATGAATAAATTTTATAGTTTCACCATTTCGATTAGTAACAGTTGTAATTTGTTTGCCAGGCTTTGTTTTAGTATCATAGCTAAAGGTTGTAATATTGTTTTCATCAACAGCATCATTCTGAGAAATCACACGTCCCTGATCATCGTAAATATTCTCAAACAGCTTCACATCTTCTTCTATACCAGCCAGTATCCTTCCATTACTGTCATAGGTATATTGCATACTTTCTCCTCTTTCATTGATAATAGAAACAAGATTATTATTCTGATCATAACTAAACGATACAGTTCTGCCAATATTATCTGTGACATTGCTTAATAAATTATTACCATCATATTCAAACTGTATATATTGACCTGTTTCTTGTTCAGTAACCTTTGTAAGTTTATTGATGTTTTCATCATACGTATATTGAATAACTCTACCATGCTTATCTGTCTGTGTTGTTACTTTTCCACTTTCATCAAACTGATAAGTAGTTTTATCTTTACACTCTAGCTTAAAAGTTCCATCAGCATTTTCAATCAATTTATCATGGCATGTCACTTCATCTGGTGAAAAATACGTCCCGTCATTTTTCTTAATAAAGATATTTCTCTTATTAGTTGACCAATTAATAAAAACAGAATTTTCTTTATCCTTTGTCACGCATATTTCATGTTGATGATTCCATCCTTTGCCCATTGAACCTTCATTCAATAATAAAGAGTTATATCTAAGCTGTAAATTACGCTTAGTAGGTCCGTTTAAATTTAAATAATCTCTACTTACAATTAGTGCACCTGCTGCTGTATAAATAGGATCAGCATAAAGTGATCTTTTTTGGTAATTATATCCTATTCTTTTTACTACAGGTGGAACTGGTTTGTATTCTATATTAGTATGCATTGATTCAGGTAAATAAAAGCATGGTGCTGAATATTTTACTGGCTCACCATAAGTCATGCCTGCAACATTAACAACAGAAAAATGGACACAATTACTTTGAACACATACTATGGTAATAGAAATAACCGGTTTATCAAAATCTATTGAAGCAAGATCAAATTCGTAAGGCTCATGTCTGTAGTCTCTTAACCTTTTATATATATTTCCAATTTTTTTGAATTCTCCATCATATGAACTTACATAAATATCTGCATTTTCATATTCAATCAATCCACCTCTGATAAAAATATCTGGACCAGGCACATCTATTATTTCTCTATCGAAACTTACAGTAACAAAACTATCAGTAGGTAATGAAAGAAAACCTTCTTCATCATCTCCCAGAATAACATCTGTATCCACATAATCATAAGGAGGATCACCCCCTATAGAATGCTTATCTCCATAAAAATAATAATAGCTTTGATTTGTTCCACTATATTCATTATTTACTATACTAGATGAATAAATTTTATTTGGTTTTATCCACCATTTATCTCCACAATATCCATGTATTTCAAAATAATATGTTCCTTTCCTTTGGGGAGTAAATTCAAATTCCTGTAACTCTCCAAACACTCCATTGTCTTTAAGATAAAAATGCGAAACTTCATCTTCACTATCTTCATAATAAATATTACCATAAAGAGATTTAAGAAGTTGTAAATTACTCTGAAAAGTATAAGTATAATCCTCTTGTAATTCAAGCTTATACCATGCAATATTTGCCTTTGTAATTGATGCTTTAAAGTGTTGAGTATTGTCAAACAATATTGCCTTTTCCTTAGTCATTCCTTCTTTAACAGGAGTTATGCTCCAAGTATCTCCTGAATGACCATTTACCCTTATATAGTATACTCCACTCTCTTTTGGAGTCCACTCAAATATTTTATTTGAATCAAAGATTTCAAATTCAGGCAGCTTTATTATATTGCCATCTTTTAAACTTTCGTTGTGATATATTTCAAATTCAGCATTTCTCGAATGCATAAAGTGCAATTTATAGGTTTGATTGGCATTTACTTCTGTTTTGCACCAATAATTGTACTCATTTGTAAAAGTGCCATTGAAATCCTCATTGAAATCTATACAAGCTGCTGATGGAATTGTCGATCCTTGGTCAGCTAAATTAATATTCCATGTTGCTTCTGGCACTCCATCTATTTTAATATAACATTTTCCAGTTTTACCAGGTGTAAAATCAAATGTAGAATTCGGATCATATCTTCTATTATCTATCTCTATGTATCTACAATTTTCTATTCGTAGACTATATGTTTTACCAGCAATTAACTCGCTTTCATACCAAGAAAAACCCGCTTTTGTTATATTTCCAGAACTATTTTTTGTTAAATCTAAAGGAATAGCTAAATCTTTAGTCATCCCCTCTTTAAGAATAAGAAGTAGCCATGGTGATTCTACCACACCATCTATTCTAATATAATATTTTCCCACTTTATTTGGTGTAAAATGAAATTCTTTACCATTGTATCCATTTACTTCTAATTGCAATTGAAGTTCATTATTGTATATACACAACTTACAATTCTCATATGATTGAATGAAAAATAAGTCATATACAACATTTGGATCTAATTCAGCTTCATACCAAGTATAGCCTAAAGGTGTTATTTTGCCCGAGTAATCTTCTGTAAAATCAATAGGTATTGCCAATGATTCAGTCATTCCTTCTTGTACAGGAGTTAACATCCAATTTTCATTAGAGTTACCCCTTACTTCAATATAATATATACCTGTCATTTCTGGAGTTAAATCAAATACTATACTATTTGAATCTGTACTATATACCACCTCATTATAAATATTGTAAATATTGAGTTTGCTTATATTTCCATTGGTAAAGAGACTATATGTCTCACCTTGATTCAATGTAGTTTTGCACCATGTTTGATTAGCATCTGTGAACATTCCATTATAATCTTGTGCTATATCGATAGTAATTGCTAACGATTTTGTCATTCCTTCTTCCGCTGAAATCAACGTCCATTCATCCATAGAGTTACCAATCACTTCAATGTAATAAATATCTGTCTTTTCTGGTATTAAATCAAATGCTGTTTGACTTAAATTACTATATAGTTTCTTATCATCGCTACTATAGATGTTAAGTTGACATGTTCTACTATTATAATGTAAGCTGTATACCTCTCCTTGATTTAATGAAGTTTTGTACCATGACTGCCCAGCATCTGTAATTGTACCGCTATAATCTTGAGTTATATCAATAGGAATTGCTAAAGATTTAGTCATCCCCTCTGTTGCAACAGATAAACTCCACGCTTTATCATCTGAATAATTCACTACTTCAATATAATACACTCCTGTTGTTTGTGGAATAAAATCCAATGCTATGTTATTTGAATATTGAGAATACCCATATTCTTTAACTTGGCTACTAGAATATATAGAGATATAATTAAAATAAGTATTATGGAAATGTAGCTTATATATCTCATCTTTACTTAATGTAGTTTTATACCATGTCCTATTTGCATCAGTGATTGTTCCATCAAAATCCTTAGTTATATCTATAGGCAGTGCTAAAGACTGTGTCATTCCTTCTTCTGCTTGCCTCAAATTCCATTTTCCTCCAGAGTTACCTTCTGCTTTAATATAATATGTACCTGTAGTTTCTGGTTTGAAGTCAAATGCATCATTATCAGAACGACTGCTGTATTCTAGCTCCTCATCACCAGAATAAATGTATAAGTCAACATAATCTTGAGCCTCATAGTATAAACTGTAAGTTTTATCTGCACTCAATTCAGTACTATACCATGTATATTTTTGATCCGATATAATTCCATTACAATTCTCAATAGAGTCTAATGGCAAAGCATTATCTATTGTCTTTCCATCAGGTCCTGAATGTATGAAAAACCACCTTGAACCTATCTTTCCTGATATTTTAATATAATATATCCCTGTTTTTTTAGGTATAAATTCAAACTCTCTATCATTAGTGTACTCATTATATTCACATTCATTATCATCGCTATAAAATTCTATACCACCATAATTTTCATTTACATAATGTAGGTCATAAGCTTTACCTGCAATCAATTCAGTATTATACCATGTATAACCCTGTTCCATAATACTACCCTCATAAGCTTGGGTCAAATCAATGCGTATTGAGTTAGCTTTAGTTGCTCCAGCTGATGCAACTTTTAGTATCCATTTACTTCCTGGTTCTCCTTCTGCATATATGTAATATATCCCTGTTTTTTGTGGAGTAAAATCAAATGCTTTGTCATTATCATTAACACTTAATTCTTTTACGTTATCACTGTTATAAAAATCAAGTGTTACCCAATTATCATTTTCATAGCTAAAACTATATGTTTGATCTTTATTTAATGAAGTTGCATACCATGTACACTGTACATCTGTAATAGTACCTTCACAATCATTATTTAAATCAATTGGGAGTGCTTTACTTCTAGTCATTCCATCTTCTGGTGAAGTAAGCTTCCATTTACATCCTATTGGTCCATAAGCTTTTATATAATATTTAGTTGTTGAAGTAGTTATATTCGGAATTAAATCCGATGCCGAGTGTTTCGAATCAAGACCAAATTCAAAAACTAGTTCACTATTATAAAAACATATTCCATTTCTTTTTTCATATTTATTATCAACACTGTCACTACTTTGATAATACAGACTGTATATATCATCTGCACTCAACTCAGCACTATACCATGTATAGCCTTCATCACCAATTTCACCATCTATAGTATTACATATATCTATTGATAAACAACTACCAATCTGATTTTCTATATATTCTAAAGCAGTAGTGTGTATGATTTTCCATTCATCTCCTACTTGTCCATGAGCCTCTATATAATATATACCTGTATCTTTCGGAATAAACTCAAATTTTAGCTGTCTAGAATTTATATACAATTCACAATCTTCATCATCAAGACTATTAATAAAGCTAAGCCCTACACTATCACCACTATTAAATAAAAAACTGTATGTCTGGTCTGAACTTAATTCAGTTTTATACCAAGTGACATCAGTCTCATTTATAATTCCTTCAAAATCAGCTGTTATATCTATTTGAAAAGCTGTCTCTTTAGTCATTCCTTCTGTTGCTGGACCAATTTTCCAATTTTCACCCGATTCGCCAGTGAATTTTATGTAATACTTACCCGTTTTCTTAGGAATAAAATCAAATCCTTTTTCATATGCATCAAATTCACGATTTTTCTCATCATCATAAAATTCAATATTACCCCAATCATCATATTCATAATGTAAACTATAAATTTGTCCAGCAATAAAATCTGCTGTACACCATATATAACCATTCTCAATCAATGTCCCATTAGAACTCTCAGTTAAATCAATAGGTATTGCTGTTCCTTGAGTCATTCCTTCTGTTGCAGGACTAAGTTCCCAATTTGATCCTGCTTCTCCATTTATTTTTATATAGTATTTACCTGTTTTTTGAGGAATGAAATCAAATCCTTTCTCATATGCGTAAAACTCTTGATTATTATTACTATCAAAGAATTCAATATTACCCCAACTTGTATGCTCATAGTATAAGCTATATGTCTGTCCAGCATTAAAATCTGCTGTATACCATATATAATTATTTTCATTAAATGTTCCACTGGAATTCAACGTTAAATCAATAGGAGTTGCTGTTCCTTGAGTCATTCCTTCTGAAGCTGGACTTAGTTCCCAATCTGCTCTTGACTCTCCACAAATTTGTATATAATACTTGCCTGACATCTTGGGAATGAAATCAAATCTTTTCTCATATACGTTAAATTCTTGGTTATTAGTACTATCAAAAAATTTAATATTCCCCCAATTAGTAAATTCATAACAAAAACTATACGTTTGTCCAGCATTAAAATCTGCTGTACACCATATATACCTATTCTCAGTTAATTTCCCACTGGAGATTTGAGTTAAATCAATAGGAATTGCATTGTCTTGTGAAGTGCCTTGTTCTAAAGTTTCAGTAGCTTGTACTTCATTTGACATTGATACTAGTAAAACACTAAACAACATTATTATGCTAATAGATAGCAAAATCCATTTTTTCATAATCATCCCCCTTTTTATATTTTCACAAATAAATATAATATATTTGTGAAGTTTTTGGTAACCTTATTCATTATACTCTTTTTATCCCATTTATTCCACAAAACAATATAACAAACAATTATTTTATAGTTTTTTTGCACTCTTTATTTGACTTAAAACTACATAATAACCATTTAATTGCATGTAGGCATATCTTAGGTTGATCAATCAGTGAGAACAATTCACAGCGAAGATATGTATATGTTACAAAATTAATATGTTACATTTTCTTCTATAATACATGACGTATATTTTATATCTAACAAAAAAGTAATGACCTTTTTCAATATATTATTAATAGCATCATCTAATTCCTTTATTGTACAAACTGCTTGGAATATAGGTACAATTACTCTATAATCTTTTTCTAAATCTTATAACAAAAAATATTTCTCCAATGCCCATTCCTCCTGTAATTTTTGCAGTATATTAATAATATTGATTATTATTATCTATATTATTATGGCTTAGTTATTGCATTTTGTAAAATAAGAATTTTCAATTCTTATTTATTAATGTTTTGGGTTAGTATTTGTATTTCATCTCTCTAAATTAGGTTTAATGTAAAATAAAATTATAAGTTTATATATAAAAAAACCACTACAATCCTCTTCGCAATTGGAATGTAGCTATTTATTAATATATGTGTAAATAGTACAAGTTAAATATTCCTATAATATAAATTCTAATGCTTTCTCTACTTTGTCACTTAAATCTTTAGGATACCAATGTCCTATGCCTTTATTAATATAATATTCATAAGGAAAACCAACCTCTTTAAACACATTAACCATCTCTTCCTCATCAGGTACCGGCATATTATATTCCCCTTCCATTAATACACCCTTTGTACCTCTCTTTATAGCATACTGAACATTCTCTTTATTAAAAGATTCTGGTTTCTTAGATGGGCATATGGATATAAAGCCCTTTACGAGGAAATCGTTTGTCATTGTTATATCAATAGCGGTTATAGCTCCACCAGAAAATCCACCAATAATTATGCATTTTTTATCGATTGAATATTGATTTAGTATTAAGTCATACAAATCTCTAATTTCATTTCTAGCTTTAAGTGAATCTTTTAGCCATCCATAACCATTATGATATATAACCTGTGATGATTGAGCATACACAACAATAAAATCTTTTTTAAGAAAAGCATCAGGTTTCCAATACTGGCTATGTACCTTCATATTTTCTCCATCACCATGAAGGTTAAAAAATAATGGATATTGTTTATCTTTATTGTAATTTTCCGGAAGATGTACAGCATATTCAAGTTTTGATTTTTTTTCAGCTTGCTTTATCAATATATCATTCTTCTGTTTAAGATTTGTATATCTCATATCTTCTTTTAAAGGTTCAAAGCATTCCCAATATAATGGACAAGCATACCCTTGTTCAACCAAACATATTAATGTTTTGATAGATTCATCATACATATCACAATTGGTAGAAAAAATAGCTATATTAAAAAAAATAGTAAAATAGTTTTTCTCAAATTCCTTTTGAGGAAGAAGCTCTGATGCTCTTTTTAATAAATCCACTACTTCTCTATAATTTTCTTGTTCCAAAAGTAAATCACAATCTTTATCTAATGACTATAACTAGTGTATTTCATTGTTATTCCCCTTAATATTTTAATCTGGATTAGCGCTTACTAACTGACTAGGTCTTACCACGACGCACGTTAAATAGAATTTTTTGATTCAATTGGTTATGAAACCTATCTTAGTTAAATTTTTAGTTATCTCTTTCTTTAATATTGCATAAAACTCTGACATATTCTTGTCAGGGTTTTTTAATATTTTTGCAATGTCTTATTACATAATTTCTTTATTCTATTTATACATTCCTTAGGCTCAATTATCGTTACTTGATTCCAGTTTTCTATAGCTAATGAAACGAAATAATCAATATTGTTGGTATTAATACTTAATTCTATTTTATCTCCAAGATTTTTTGTTTGTCCATCAATGAAACTTTCATCATTTTTTACTATTTCATATAGTTTTTTATCCATTTCTAGTTTTATCTTAAATGCCTTTTCTTTATTTTTTAATTTATTTATATACTCATCTACAAAGCTTTGCTTGTAATCCTCATGAGATACTTCTATATCTTTTATCCTATCCAGTCTAAAACATCGCATTGCTTCCCTAATATGACAATAACCATCTAGATACCATCCCCCGCTGTCAAAGGATAAAAAATAGGGAGTAACTCTTCTTTTTATATATTCATCACTTTTAGGTGAATAATATATAATTACTAAATCTTTATAATCAATAAAACTCTCTATCAACTTATAAAAAAGATTTTCACAATAATTGCTAGGAACAATTCTATTCATTTCAAGCATAATTCGAGAAAGTAATTTTTTAAACCTTTGTTTCATGTCATCATCAAGTATATTGAGAAGCTTATATTTTAAAGATTCAAAAGAACCTTTCATATTTGGTACCCTTAAAACTTCCCCAGCTCTTAAACAAATAAGCAAATATAATATTTCATTTTGCTCTAAATTTAAACTAGGTATAAAATAACTTTCATCAATTTTATAACCTCCTTCAAAACCTTCAAAAGAAACAATAGGTACTTTTAGTTGAGATAAAGCGTCTATATCTCTGTAAATAGTCCTCTCACTTACTTCAAATACTTCTGCAAGTTCTTTAGCAGTCATCTTCTTATTTTCTCTAAGAGCATAGATAATACCAGATAAGCGTTCCAATTTTTTCATTGTTTCACCTTCTACTTCAATTTATTTCCCAAAATTACCTTTTATACACACCTCTGATTATACATTAATTAAATAAAACTTGACAACAGAACTTATGTTTGCTACCATCAATTTATATAATATATAGGAGGTATAAAGAATGGAAAGTATATATCAAATATGTCCAACTTTTAGAAACACTTATATTACACTAAAGCAGACATGTACGGATGACGCTGAAGATTTATTAGAATGCTACTCTGATAAAAAATCAGTTCCTTTTTTTAATTCTGACAATTGTAATGGAGATGATTTTTATTATACTTCTATTGAAAGAATGAAACAAGCAATTGAGTTTTGGAATTACTCATATAATAATCGTTTTTTTGTAAGATGGACCATTATTCTAAACAGCACTAATGTGATAATAGGAACTGTTGAGATGTTCCATAGAATAGCTAATGATGATTTTAATCATTATGGTGTCTTAAGGATAGATTTAAAGAGTGAATATGAAAATCAGAAAGTTATCGATTCTATATTGGAAATTACAAATAAGTCGTTTTATTATCTGTTTGATGTCAAATCTATACTTACAAAAGCTAAGCCAACAGCAAAAGAAAGAGTTATTTCGTTAAAGAAAAAAGGATATATCCCATTGACTAAGAAATTTATGATATATAATAATTATTTTGTAAAAACAATTATAGATTAAGTAATTCACCACCTATTACCCTCCCTTTGTAAGTTATATTGCAATTTAACTGCAAATACGATAATATATAATAGATTATTGATACATAAAAAATTAATCACTGACGTTAAACCCAGATTATTCATAGAAAATGATGAGCAGTGAACCCAAATCTTGATTTGGTGTGAATCGCTTACTCCTATGAAGGACCTGAATAGGAGATTCATTAATAAGTTTTTTCTGATTATAAGGTATCCATTAAATGGCGGGCGTACCAACTCGGTATGCCTTCGAATTCACTAAAACCTTCTAATTCAAAACTATACAGCATATTATCGGGAGTTATATGAATAATCAGGGTTAAATTATTTATCTAAGAAATCTTATGATTAATATTGATTTTAAATATAATATAATATATTGGAGGTTTTAAGCATGGATTTATCATTTTTTGTGAAATCTATTAAGTTAGACGAGGAAAAAAGAATTATAGTAACCGCTCAAGATACTGTAAAGGATCAATTGACAAATAAAGAATATAGACTCAAAGCAAAAGAAGCTTTAAAAACTCTTTTAAAAGATGATTTTAAAGAACTAGAAGTTTCAAAAACTTCTGCCAGAATAACTGTTGCAGAGGGGAAAGCAGAACAATGCAAAAAAATAATTGAGGACGAGCTAAATAAACTTATGCAGCTTGCAGCTCAGTTTATGAATAATATGTCTGATTTTCAAAAATAATTTTACTTGAAATAAAAACGTAATGTTAAATATTGGGATATAGATCTAAACCAAGGGTATACTCTACTTCCCTTGGTTATTTAATATCTTTCATTATGTGTTATTTTTGTAATATTGTTTTTTATCATGCTAAATTTCCTAGCAATTCATCAATTATTCTATCTAAAATATCTTTTTTAAATGTTTTTAAAACCAAATCACTCTGCTTGAAAATATTAGGTAAATCTTTTGAGTTTTTATCTCTACACGGTCTAAATCTCCTTAAAACTTCATCTTTAAAACCTTCAAAGGTGTATACTTTAAATCTTTCAATATTATATCTTTGAGCTGCTTCTTCGAGTATTTTTAAAACTATATCTTCATAGCTTGCATTATTGGGAATATCTAATATCACAGCAATCTTTGGAATTATATATTCAAATAACATTCTTTTATAAGGCATATCTTGAACTCCTAGTATTTCGCCTATTTTAATAACTTTAGCTTCATCTATGTTCTTAAAATAATCCAAAAAATAGTTTTCATCTCCCATAGGCTTAACATAATAATTAAAACCACTAAGGCTATTTATAGCTTTAAGAGTATCAAAATATCCAAGATTTATATTTCTCTGAATTCTATCTTGAGAAAAATCAAGTATTCTTCCTAGAGATTCCGAGGGCTTAATATGTATTACATTCATATCTTTTTTTATTAATTTAGGGTTTATATCTTTTTTATCTAACTTTACTACTATCAAATCCTTATAACCTTTTGATGCAAGTAAACTTATTGGAAGTTTGTTATAAAATCCACCGTCTAAAAAAAGCTTGCCTTCTAGTCTCTCTGTTTTGAAAATAGGTAAACTTGAGCTCGCTATCAAGTAATCTATGAGATGTCCCTTTGGAATAGCATCAATATATAATTCTAATGGTTTCATATCTGTAAGAGATATTGTAACTATACCAAAATCTTTATTTGAATTTCTGACTAAGTTTTCATCAATATTATCGATTAATAGTTTCCTTAATGGTGATATATCTACACCTCTGTCAATTAAAATATTTTTTAATTTCCCATATAGATAATTTAAATCACCTGATTCCAAATTTAATTTCTTTAGTTTTTCAATTTTCATATCATCTAAATCATAAAACTTAGAGTATGTTATGTTATTCCACAATTCGAATATTTTATCAAAGTCGTTTTGAACAATAAAAGCTCCATTTATTGATCCAATAGAGGTACCACAAACTCCGTTAATTTCTACACCTAATTCTCTCAAGGCTTTCCATACACCTATTTGAAAAGCTCCTCTGGTTCCTCCTCCTTCTAAAACTAAACCTTGCATTTTATCCCTCCTTATTAAATCTACTTCTCAGGGGTAATGATGTAAAGTAATGATATAATCTATATTTTATATTAATTATAGGTTTTTTTCAAATAAAAGAGTTGAAACTAATGCCTCATAAATATTTACAATCAATTATTTAATAACAAGATTATATCGTTGTGGCTGAGAAACTATTATATATATTTGTTGAATACTACATAATGAAGTATAATTAGCCTAGCACTAGCTAATGTACTAGTAAAATATTATAGCAAAAACAAAAATATTTTTATCATATCACTACTTTTTCTATTTTATTATATTATATATATTATGTGATTTTTAATATTATTTTTTAAATTGTCATTTATCTGTGTTATTTTTTATGCCTATTTACCTTGTTTTAAATAAAATAAAGCCCAATAAGCTTATTATGGCTTTCATGGACTTTATTTTTGTTATAATATTATTTATATTTAATTCACTATATTACCATCTTTATCAAGAATATTTCCATTTGCATCATAATAAATAGTCACCATAGTATCAATAGGTAGCTTAACTGTTCCATATACTTGTTCATATTTCCATTCTTCAACTGATTTTTTATATATAGTCATATTTTCATCTATCATTCCTAGTGCAACCAAGGAATCTTTTATCATTTCATCTACAAATACTGTTGTTCCATCCTCTAAATCTAAATACCAGCCTACAGGGCCATCATGAAAATGACCAGGAATAATTCCACCAGGATGTTCACCATTACATATGCTACATTCATTTATATAACGTTTACTTACAACATTAAAAGTTTTCATCGTATTTACTAGTTTTTTGACATCAATGATAGTTCTATAAGTTGCAAATTGAAACCCTACTCCCATTTCTGCCTTGGTGCAATTACTTGGAGCAGTAGATGCAGGGAAGCCAAAATTGTATCCAGATGAATACGATTTAGTAACTGATGTTCCAACACTTCTACTAACAGAAGTAGACTGAGACATAGAAACATTTGAACTAAATGGACCAGCAGAAATACCTAATGATGTACTTACTGTAGCTGTATTCGTTACTGAAGTATTAACAGACTCAGTTATGGATACACTACTTCCTAATGTTCCTTGAAAATTATCTGTTCGATATACTAAGCCAAAAGGCTTGTACTTAACAATAGGATCACTATCTGCAGGACCATGTAATAATTTACACTCTCTAACCCTCATATAGTAATCACCATTAGTATCATTGTACTTAACATAAGGTTCAGGCTCTGGTCCAACTATATATATCTGTTGACCCCCCGTACTGACAACTGAAAAACTATTAACTTGAGCACTCGATAATGTACTCATAAACATTAAAGTAATTATTATTGCAAAAACAAAAATAGTTTTTTTCATTTTTTTCCTCCTTTTGTAATATTTTTATTTTTATATTATACCTTTATTTGTTTATTTTGTCAATATTGTTATTTTTTATTTATTCTTGGGCAGCATCAACCTAAAAACAAAGCTCATTAAGCTTATTACTGCTTTTATGAGCTTTGTTCTTATTTAAAGTGTAATCTTGTTTAATATACTATGTAGTTACATATATTCTTGTTCCGTCTTTTTAATCTATAACAGCCAACACTATCATTTGGAATATCACTAGGTATTAAATAAAGTGTCAATTTTTAATTTTTCTTATACCTTATAACTTCTACAGGACAGATATCATGACATTTATAACACAGCAAACAATATCTTGGCATTATTTCTGCTTTTTCTTTAAAGTCAATAGCTTCAGCCGGACATATATTGTAGCATTTACGACAAGAAATACATCCTTTTTGAGAAACATTTAAACTCCTTTTGGTAAACTTCGCTGTAAAGCTTAGTAAAATTCCCCATGGACATAAATACCTATGCCAAGTATTTTCATTAACAAATATAGTAACTATAACACCTAAAGCAATAATAAATATTGGTAATGGAAATTTTTCCCCTCTTGTCATTGTATAAATTGTATATCCTAACGCACCTAAAAAAATAATTAATATTGTTGTTCTCAGACCCTTTAATTTAAAAAACTTAGGTATTTCTTTTTTCTGTGTTCCCAATGCCCGACCAATTAAATTTCCTACTCTAATCATAGTATAAATAGGACATATAAAACCACAATAATATCGACCAAAGAACGCTGCAAGACCAATTGATAAAAATAAAAAAGCCATCCATATCTGTGCTTTATTTGTAATCATTAAAGCAATAAAAATAACAAAAAAAATTATTTGACTAATAAACCTTTTGGTTTGCATATTTTCCCCTCCATAAAAAATATTGAAAGATAATTATTTCAGTATAATTAGCATTAACCTTTAATAGAACAATTTGATTTATTATAGTATCTCCACTCATTAATTTATATATTCAAACATGTATTATAGAGCCTTAAACTAGTAGATCGACTTATTTTTATAAATTATATTTTTTTTATTGAAAAACACCTATTGATAAAAAAAATATTATGTATAGTCATTTAATTTTAAATATACACTATTAAAAAACAAAGTCCAAATTAGGACTTTGCTATGAATATTTATTATTAAATTATGGTCTTATGAACATTTGAGTCCAATAAGTTTTACCACTTGAAGATTTGGCATACCCAACACCAATTTCTGTATAGTTTTTATTCAAGATGTTTGCTCTATGCCCTGATGAATTCATCCAACCATCTACAACTTCCCAAGCTGTCCTTTGACCCATTGCTATATTTTCACCCATAGCTGTATACTTCAATCCAAAATCAGAAATCATTTTAGCTGGTGAACCATAGGTTGGAGATGTATGACTAAAGTAATTTTTGTCTCTCATATCTGCGGACTTATATCTAGCGACTCTTGAAAGCTGCCAATTATATTTAAGAGGTGGAAGCCCATTTTTTTGTCTTTGTTGATTTGTTAAGTTTATTACTTCTCTTTCTATAGCCTTAATATCACTAAATAACGGTACATAAACTTTGTCTCCTGGGTATATGAGATTTGGATTTTTAAATTGCTTGTTAGCTGCAATTATTTCACTTAATCCTACCTGATATTTTACTGCTATTTTCCATAGAGAATCTCCTCTGACAACTGTATAAGTATCGTAATCACCGTTTGCTGGTTGAGCATAAGAACAATTACTAGAGAATATCAGTAAAAAGCAGAAAACTAAACAAAATGATAATATAAACTTATTTTTATTCAAAAAATAACCTCCCTTCATATTTTTATTTTCTCGTTATTTTATTAAAAAATAACAAGTTAAATATGTTGGAAGATTAAAAATGTGGCTAAATTTTTAATTTTTTACTCTTTATTATAAATATCTGCTGTCAATTAATGTAATTTTTTTATAATATGCAAAATTATTTGAATTCCCTGTTTGATTTTTGCTATAACATCATTTTATTAGAATTTAAATTTATTTGCTACTATAATCACACTTTTTTAAAAACATAATCTATAAAACCTTGTCTTATTTTTTCTCCTTCATAATATCTTTCAAGTATCCTTATTTCCTTATAAACTAGATCCATATCATCGAAATAATAGTCAGCTTCATTATGTTTATAATATGAATGAATTACAGGTACATCTTCCATTTGCTCATATTCATTATTACCTAAGCATGTACCTTCACCACATGCGGAATCATCTATAGACAATAAATTTAAGTACATTAAACCATCTTTTTTTAATACTCTTTTCATTTCTTTTATTGACTTGTGTATATCTTCTTTTCTCATATGGAATATAGCATTATATGAATATACATAGCTAAAGCATTCATCTGCAAATGGTAGTTCTCTCATATCACCTAACTCAATATTTAAATTTTGTCCTTGTTTATTAGCAAATTCTTGAGCTTTATATAATTGATCCTTGTCAAATTCTATCCCTCTCGTTGTATATCCTTCTTTTGCAAATAAGCTTAAAGGTGGATAATTACCTCCTGCTCCACAATCAAGTATTTCCTTCTTTAAATTTTGTCGGTTACAAAACCATAAAAATTTGTATAATGGTGCTTGTCCAATTATCATATTTCACCCTCCTAATCTATTAATTTTCAAAGCATTTCCTCCCACAAAAACTTCATGTATTTCATCATCTTTATAAACAAGCTCTACAGCTATCTCAGAAGGCATGTTCATACAGTAACCTTGTTCAAAAACAAGTTTATTACCTATTTTATCTTTCATATAATGCTTTAAATAACAAGCTAATGCACCATTAGCAGTACCAGTTGCAGATTCCTCATCTATTCCATATAGTGGCGCAAAGTTTCTACAGTGAGCAGTTGAAGCATTATACGATTGTAGGCAAAATGCGTGTATCCCTGTTACATCATACTTTTTACTTATTTCACCTATCTTTTCTAGATTTGGCTTTATGTTTAATAAAATATCTAAACTCTTAATAGGTAATATAATATCTTTTATTCCAGTCGATACGATTTGTATAGGTAATTCATCATGTAATACTTCATTTAAATTGGTAAAACAAGCTTTTAATTCTTCTCTATTAATAATCTCGTAAAATTTAGGCTTATTCTGCTGCATATAAACATTGTCTTTATATACTTTTAACTTTAAAACACCAGCCTTAGTCTCTTGAGTATAACAACCTTCATTGATAACGCCTAAATTTCTCAAAAGATTAAAAGTGGCTATAGTTGCATGACCACATAAATCAACTTCATTTACAGGTGTAAAAAAACGAACCTTAAAATCAGCCTTATTTGATTTCATTACAAAAGCAGTTTCAGAATATCCTACTTCCTTAGCTATCATTTTCATTTGACTATCACTAAACAAATCTGCATCTAAAACTACTCCCGCAGGATTGCCTCCATCTATAGTTTTTGCAAATGAACTCATTCTATATACTTTGTTTTTCATATAAACCCCTCACATATTAAAATTTATGATGTGTTAATTCTAAAAGAGTCATTTTGGATATTATTATATTCTCTGTCTATATTTTAATAAATATAAACATAAATAGCAAATAAATACGTTATTATATATAGATGTTTTTATTTAATTTATGTATTGACAAATTGACATTTTTGTTATATGTTGTTATTATTTATATATAATATATTTTATTGTAGTTTTATTATATATTTCCAGAATTTTTGTATTATATACATAACTAATCTAATTTTAAATTTAACTTATAACTATTCCTACAAACATAACAAAGTTATTTTTTATTTAATTAAATTTTTACTACCTTCATTAAATACTTTAATTAATATCTTAAAAAATATCTAATTCCAATAACGCTATAATAAAAAAAACATATGAAAAAATAATATAAAACAAATAGCAATTATCATTATTACTAGAAAGGAGAATGTTTAATGGTAAAACCTAAAATAAAAATGGGTACATTGCCACCAATGTACAGGGATGGTGATTTTAAAAATATAACATTTTGCATTACAGAAGATTGTAATCTAAAATGCAAATATTGTTATATGGTTCATAAAAACTCTTTTAAAAAGATGAGTTTTGAAACAGCAAAAAAGGCAGTTGATAAAATTCTGGAAATGAGTGTTGGCTTTGATAAAGATGCTGTAGTTTGGGAATTCATAGGAGGTGAACCTTTTTTAGAAATTGATTTAATAGATAAAATCTCTGATTATATTAAATTAAAAACATTTATGCTAGATCATCCTTGGTTTAATAATTATCGCTTTAGTTTTTCTACAAATGGATTACTGTATAATACACCTAAAGTTCAAAATTACATTAAAAAAAATCATCATCATTTATCAATGGGGATATCTGTTGACGGCAATAAAACTAAACATGATTTGCAAAGAGTTAAACCAAATGGTGAAGGATCATATGACGAAGTCATAAAAAATGTACCTTTATGGCAAAAACAATTTCCAAATGCTTCTACAAAAGCTACTTTTGCAAGTGATGATTTAATTCACCTAAAAGACAGTATTATAAGTCTATGGGAAAATGGCATAACATATGTAGCAGCTAATGTAGTTTTTGAAGATGTTTGGAAAGATGGTGACGATGAAATTTTTGAAAATCAGCTTAAAGATTTAGCGGATTATATTTTACAAAACGAACTTTGGAATAAATATTCAGTCAGGTTTTTTGATCCACAAAGAGGTTTTCCTCTTGAGGAAGGTGCCAAAAAAGCAAATTATTGCGGCGCAGGTAAGATGTTAGCTGTTGACTGTGAAGGTAATTTATTTCCTTGTTTACGATTCTTAGATTTTACTTTAAATGACAAGAAAGGTCTCTCCATTGGAAATATTGATACTGAAATTAATACGGATCTAGTAAGACCTTTTGAAGCACTGTCATTAGAAACACAAAGTAAAGAAGAATGTATTAACTGTGAAATCGCCTCAGGCTGTGCCTGGTGTACTGGTTATAATTATGATAATGCATGTACTAATACCATATATAATAGAGCTACTCATATATGTAAAATGCATAAAGCAAACGTTAGAGCAAATGAATATTTCTGGACAAACTTTACTAAAAAAACTGGAATAATTTCTCCTTGGCATGAAGAAGCAACCAAATATAAACAGCTAAACAAAAACATCAAAGAAAAAACTTTACAGATTCTACTTGAAAACAATGCGCCTTTTGAATGTTTATATCAAAATTTTAAAAATAATAATGTAAAAAATAAAAAAATGGATAAAGATATTGTAAATAAAGGTTTAGAATTTGCTAAAGCAAATGATTTTGATATAGAGTTTTTGGGAAAATCTGAATTTATAGATAGTACAAGCTGTAATAAAACAAATCAAACTAGCACTGACACTTATATAGTTCATAAAGATAAAATAAATAATTTGAGTATTGCAGTTAAGCAATTATTAACATATAACAAAAAAATATCAATTATTAAAACTGATATTGAAACTTGGTCTGATACGGACATTGAATTATATGAAAATGAATTAGATAAATTAGTTGATATTCTCGTAGAAAATTATATTAAAGATAATCAAGTTAAAATAAATATCTTGACTGAGCGTCTTTACTTAAATGAAATGAATAATTGTAATGCAGGCGTCAATAAATTCACACTAGCACCAAATGGAAAAATATATATATGCCCAGCGTTCTATTTCAATGATGAAGACAATTGTATAGGAAATGTTGATGAAGGTATCACTATGGAAAATCTCGATTTATTAGCTATAGACAGAGCTCCTATATGCAAAGAATGCGATGCTTACAGCTGCAGTAGATGTGTATATTTAAACAAGCTTCTTACTAATGAATACAATACGCCGTCTAAAATTCAATGTGTAATTAGCCACATAGAACGAAATGCATCCCGAAAACTTCAGATAGAATTAATAAAGAATGATATTGTTATTGGAACATCATTGATTAAAAAAATAGATTATTTAGATCCATTAGATAAAATTTTGAGTAAAAATAAATCTTATGTTATGAGCGAAAAAAAATATCAGGAGGTTAATAGTTTATGAAAAAAGAAAAAAAAGGAATTACAGTTGGCACCGTTACTGAAATAGAAAAAACGCAATTGTTAGACTATAGTGAAAAATTAAGTTCCCTTAAAGAACTTCTTCTCTTATTTAGAAATGATTTTGTTGAAAATAAAGATGATTTCAATATTGTTTACGAAAAATTTGTTATAGATTATACTAACACAAAAAAGGATATCCAAAATTGGTGGAATGAAAAGTCAAATAAATATTTATGGGAAGGAAAGGGAAGTAATGATCGTTTTTGGATGATAGATTTTAATACTAGAGAAATTATCTTATGCGATCGATAATTAATTATCATAATTAAAATAAAGTCTTGATAGTCATTATGTGATATCCAATAAGTAAGCAAAATAATGGGAGAAAAAACGTTTTGATTATCATTATAAATATAGTGTCTTAGGAATTTAAGAGTTCCTAAGAGTACTTATTTATCCAAAAAGGAGGTGAAATCATGACATTTTGTCCTAGTTGTGCAACTGAGTGTGAAGGTAATTGCTATGACTGGTGCGCACAATGCTGTAATACTACTTGTGCAGTACAATGTGCTAGAGGTCCTGGTGTATGTGCTGAAGATCTTGATTTTTAACAAATTAACTTCTTTAATACCTTTACTAAATATAGCAGCTAAATAATAAAAATTAAAGAAAAAGTTTTTGTTAGCACTCAAATTAAATGAGTGCTAATTTTTTATTGACAATTATTCACTATTGGGGTATTATATTGTTGAAAGTAATTGAATTGTACTATTACATATTTTTTAAGGAGTGAATTAAATGGCTGTTCAAAAAGGTAATTTATCTATTCATAGCGAAAACATATTTCCTATAATAAAAAAATGGCTTTATTCTGACCATGATATTTTTATAAGAGAACTTATTTCTAATTGTTGTGATGCTATTACAAAAGTTAAACGACTTAGCACACTTGGCGAAGCTGATTTAAAAGAAGATAAAGATTTTACTGTTAAAGTTATACTAGATAAAGAAAATAAGACTCTTAAATTTATAGACAATGGTATTGGTATGACTGATGAAGAGATTAAAAAATATATTAATCAGATAGCGTTCTCTGGAGCTGAAGATTTCTTTAATGCCTACAAAGATAAAGCTGAAAACGAGCAGATAATAGGACATTTTGGTCTTGGTTTTTACTCTACTTTCATGGTAGCTGATTCTGTAGAAATCAATTCATTATCTTATAAAGAAGGTGCTACTGCTGTAAAATGGTTCTGTGATGGTGGTACTGAATTTGAAATGGATGCAAGCGATAAAACAACTAGAGGTACAGAAATCACACTAAATATAGGCGAAGAAGGTACTGATTTCTTAGATGAATATAAGGTTAGATCAACTATAGAAAAATATTGTTCTTTTATGCCATTTCCAATATTCTTAGATGTAGCTAACAAAGAACCTAAAAAAGATGAAGATGGCAATATTATTATTGAAGAAGTTAAACCTTTAAATGATGTAACACCACTTTATACTAAACGTCCAAATGAATGTAGTGATGAAGATTACAAAGCTTTTTATCAAAAAACATTTAAAGACTTCAAAGAACCTTTATTCTGGATTCATCTAAACATGGATTATCCTTTTAATTTAAAAGGTATTTTATACTTCCCTAAGTTAAGTACACAATTTGATACTTTAGAAGGAGAAGTTAAACTTTATAATACTCAAGTTTTCATTGCAGACAATATTAAAGAAGTTATCCCTGAATTTTTGCTACTTCTTAAAGGGGTTATTGACTGCCCTGATTTGCCACTAAATGTTTCAAGAAGCTTCCTTCAAAATGATGGCTTTGTTAAGAAAACTTCAGATTATATCACTAAAAAAGTTGCTGATAAACTAGTAAGCTTATACAAAACTAAAAGAGAAGATTTTAAAAAATTCTGGGATGATATCAGTCCATTTGTTAAGTTTGGTATTATTAAAAATACTAAGTTTGCAGAAAAAGTAAAAGATATTGTACTATATAAAACAAACACTGGAAAACATTTAAGCATCAATGAATATTTAGCAAATCATGCTGGTAAACTTGAGAATGAAGTTTATTATATAACTGATACTACTCAACAATCTCAGTATATTAAATTACTTAGCGAACATGATGTTGAAGCCGTAGTATTAGATCACAACATTGATCAAGCTTTTATCTCTCACATAGAAAGCACCAACACAGATAT
Organism: Abyssisolibacter fermentans; assembly: GCF_001559865.1. Lineage (NCBI taxonomy): Bacteria > Bacillati > Bacillota > Clostridia > Eubacteriales > Clostridiaceae > Abyssisolibacter > Abyssisolibacter fermentans. The sequence goes on along the minus strand of NZ_LOHE01000066.1, from coordinate 1,521 downwards.
TAAATTTAAAAGAGTAGACTCTGATCTATCTAGTCTTCTAACCGAAAAGGAAGAAAATGTAGATGAAGAAAAAAACAAGGCTGAAGTAGAGAAAATAAGTGATTTATTTAAAAAAGCATTAGATCTTGAAAAAATAAATGTTGAGCTTCAATCTCTTAAGAATGATGATGTTTCAAGTATGATTTTACTATCTGAATCAAATAGACGTATGCAAGACATGATGAAAATGTACAGTATGAATGGCATGGGCATGGGTATGGATGCAAATATGTTTCCTAATGAAGAGACATTAGTTTTAAACAAGAAACATCCTCTAGTACATTACACATTAGAACATCCAGAAGATGAGACAAGCTCTCTTATTGCAAAACAACTTTATGACTTAGCAATGATTAGTCACAAGCCGCTCTCTCCTGAAGCAATGTCTGAGTTTATAAAGAGAAGTAATGATATAATGAAGAAAATAATCTAAAAAATAGGGGTTACTCTTTTGAGTAACCCTTTTTGTTTGTTATAAAATAAGTAAATTTCAATAACGTAGAAATACCATTTTATTCAAACCCTACTACTAAAGAATCCCCTATCGGCTTATATCCTATCTTCATATAAATACTATTAGAGGTAGGATTTGATAAATCAGTATATAGTGCACAAAATTTATAATCTTGTAACAATTTTTTTGTTAATGAAGCAACACAAGTTGTTGCATAGCCTTTATTTCTGTATTCATCAGGTGTATATACATAGTTTACCACTATACCATTATTGGTTGCTTTTGCTTTTCCCGCCATAGAAACAATTTGACCGTCTTCCCAAACATATAATTTTTTCTTATCTATTAATTCTTTAACATGTCGCTTTGCCTCGTCAATAGTAGCCTCTCCCCCGCTATATAAAACAAAATCTTTAACCCACGTACTTAAAATGTTAATATCTGTAATTTTTGCAAGCCTCAAATTACCTGTTTGTAATTTAATATCGTTAACTTCTTCTATTTTATATATTCTTTGATTCATTTTTACTATAGATTTCATAATGTATCTTTTAATAAAGCTTTTAGCAAAAATATTAATTAAATTTGCTTCTCCTATAATACCATTAATATTAATATCATTTTCAATAAGGAAATTTATTGCTTCATCAATATAGTCAAGTTCTCCAACTAAAATCATTTTATCTTTTGTTTGGATCATAACAAATACAACATTATCATTATCTTTAATAGCTATAAAAATATGCTCAGGATTAGGAGCTTTTTTAATGCACTCTCCTAAAACACCTAATGATAAAATATTAAATGCTTCATTATCCCATAGATAATCTTTGACTAAGTTATAAAATACCATAGCATCATCATACCTTTTTGCAGTAACCATTATACTCACTCCCTTTGACTTTTACTAATTATAGCATATAGTCTATATATTGTCACTATACATTATTTTAATGGCCCTACACTAAACTTAAAATTACTTATCTACTTATATGGTATAATAACTTAATGCTAAGTTGTATAATTAA
>NZ_LOHE01000065.1 GCF_001559865.1 Abyssisolibacter fermentans | reverse complement strand
CACAGATTAATTTATATTACCGAATTTGGCTGTAATCTTTTTAATAACTTATCTGTTTTTTATCTTACTCTACTTTAGTAAAGTTTTTTATTAGTTCGTTAAATTCTTTTTCTGTCATTCTAGTCCACATATCATAATGGACTCCAAAAAGAGTATCTGTCGTTCTAATATTTTCTACTCCTTCATCATTCTCTATTGTGTATTCATAAGTTAATTTGCTGCCATCATTCTTAAATATCTTCAAGTACCCTGTAGAAGAACAACCTTTTTTAAGAGTAACTGTATATGTAATATCTGAATACACAGCAGTTGTTTGTAAGTCCGTAGAAGCTAATATACCTGTTCCATCCTCATTAAATTTGTATAATGAAACTCCCTCATAACTTCCATCTTCACTTGACAAGCCCCAATAACCAATAAATTTCTTAACAATTTCTTCATTGGTTGGCTCTTTCTTTATAAGTTTTACTTTTCCTTCAACAATTTTTCCATCTTTGAACTGTCCAACATACTTATCACCATTCTTCAGAGTTAATGTTCCGGATCCATCCATTTTAAAATTTTTCCATTGACCTTCATAAACAGAGCCATCTGTCCAAGCATACACACCTTGTCCTTCGATTTTTCCTTCATGCCATTCACCATCATATTTATCACCAGTGCTGAAATAATATACTCCTTTTCCTTCTTCAACACCATTTACCCAATTTCCTTCATATCTTGAACCATTTAATGCGTAATACACACCATATCCATGCATTGTACCATTTGATAACTCACCTTCATACTTCAAACTTCCATCTTCATGATATAATTTCTCAGTATTTAAGCTATTTTCACTAATTTCAACTGTTCTAGTTTCTTTGTTCCAATTAACTTTTGCTCCTAAAGATTCTGCTATAAATCTCACTGGCACATAAGTTCTTGATTCTATTAGTTGTGCTGGTACTTCAAGAGGTACATCAGACCTTTCATTCTTTTCATTAAAAATATATCCTGTTTCAGCACCAATAGTTAGATTTATCAATATATTTTCCTTAGTTGCAAATACTGTTTGTGTTACATTATCCCATTCTATTTCAGCACCCAATTCCTCAAAAATCTTGCGTAGCGGTACTAATGTTCTACTATCTTTTATAACAGGTGGATTGTCAAAATTAATTGTTTTCCCATTTACAGTTACTTTTATTTCTTCATTAGCTAAAACATTTAGTGTAAAAATATTAGAAAACAATATGATTAAAAACACAAAAATGGGTATAATATTTTTTATATTATTTTTGATATTACAATTCATTACAATTCACTTCCTTATGTTTATTTACTATTTACAATAAAAAGCATCAATATTTAAATTTGGAAATATTCTCCTGCATTTCTTGAGCTAGATTTGCTAAGCTTTCACTGGCATTTGCGATTTCCTCCATTGATGCGGTTTGCTCTTCTATAGATGCAGAGGCTTCTTGTGTTCCAGCTGCATTTTCTTGAGATATAGCAGATAGATCTTCGATAATAACGATAATTTTATCCTTCTTATCTTTCATTTCTTCACCTGATTGATTAATGTTTTTTATTACCTCTTGCATATTATCAACAGCTTCAGAAATTCCTATGAACTTATTATTAGTCATATCTACACTCTTTGTTTGAGAGTTTAGTATTTTATCTATTTCCTGAATTTTATTTACTGCATATCCTGTTTGGGTAGTTAACTCCCTAATAATTTGGTCAATCTCTTCTGCAAACTGATTAGACTGTTCGGCTAATTCTCTTATCTCTTTAGCTACTACAGCAAAACCTCTACCTGTTTCACCAGCTCTAGCAGCTTCTATAGCTGCATTTAATGCTAATAAATTTGTTTGCTTAGCTAAATTTTTTATCATTTGACTATCATTTTCAATTTTCTCAGCACTTTCATTGGTATTAATAATAATTTTTTTTATCTCTTTTGATGCTGTATTGTTTTGATTTGTTTTTTCAACTAGCATTTTTAATAGATTAAGTCCCTCGTTTTTTAATTCATTAACTTCACTTGTAGAGGTATTTAAAGTTTCAATATAATTATGGTTTTTTTCTATTAAATCACCAAAGTAGCTAATATTTTCTACTCCTTCTTCTGTATCCTGAGCTTGATTACTTGCACCTTTAGCGATATCTTCAATTGTTTTGGCTACTTCTTCAGCGGCTGTAGAAGTCTCCTGGCTAGTTGCAGTTAATTCTTCTGAAGCAGATGTAACCTGTTGTGCACTATTTGAAATTTGGTTTACAGTATTTCGTAGACCTATTAAAATTTCATTAAAGGTTTTTGATAGTTTTCCAATTTCATCTTCTTTATTTATCAATTCCTTTGGTATATCTTTTGTAAGATCTAAATTAGCAATATTATTACCATATACCACTAATTTTTTGATAGGTTTTGCTAGTGATTTACTTACGAAAAATATTAATAAAAACAGAACAGTTATTCCAATGCTATATGCTATAAGCATTAGTTTTCGTACCATCAAAATACTTTCATCAAATTCTGACTGTTCTATAACAGCACCTATTGACCATTCGTTAACTTCTACTGGATAATAGGATGCATGTTCAGTCATTCCTTGGTAATTATAAACATATGTACCTTTATTCTGCTTCATCATATCTCTTACTATATCGCCTATTTTACCTTCCTGTTCTTTTACCTTTGAATTTAAAATATAATCACTATTAGGATGATGTACAATCATTCCTGCTTTACTTACTAAAAATACGAAACCATTTTGTCCAATTTTATATTCCTTTATAATTGAAGACAATTGATCTATCATCAAATCAACACCGACTGCACCTAAACTTTGCTCATTATTATTATAAACAACTTGTACTATACTAATAACCATTTTACCAGTTACTGAGTCGATGTAAGGTTCAGTAAATAAAACTTCTCCTTTCTTTAATTTAAGAGCTTCTTTATACCATGGTTTTTCATTAATATTCCATGTATTAGGGCAGTTCCGTTCGTTATGACCTACTAAATAGCTAGCATCATGTAATCCTAACCATACTAATGCAAGATTTTTGTCTGTTTTTTGTATTTGTTTTAATGTTTTAATTACATCTTTATAATTTTCTTGAGATCTGATTTCATCTCTATTTGTTACGCCAGACATAAATTTTATAATATCTTGATTTGTAGCCATTTGCTCTACTAATGTTTTATTATTGGAAAAGAATTCGTTGGCATGATTTGCTGCAGCCTTTGCTTCGCTAAGTAAATTGTTATTATTTAATTTTATAACAATGTCTTCAACACTGCGATCTATAAATATCCCAGAAATTACAAAAACAATCAGTACTGTAAATAAAACCGAAACTAAAATTTTCATAAAAATACTTTTATTGACAAACTTCAAATAAATCACGCCCTTTTATCCAGATTATTTAGGGTAAAGTCACCCGCTTCTATAAGTTGTCTATTAATCAGGTGGAAGAGATTTCTCATCTGATTTCACGTTGTTTAGTATAGAGTTTAATTCACTTATAGGATTATGTATAATAAGTAATTATTTTTATATGTAAATTTTTTTATTTATCATTATAGTTATAGATTCAAAATTTGTAGATGTAAGCTTTTCAATAATAGGAGTAGCTAGATTTTTTTATTTTATCGCTATATTAATTAATGCTCTACTTATTACCTTATTTATTTTTTAGGTAAACATTGTTATTATTTTCTTGAATTGTTATTTCATCTAATTACTATTTCGTTTCCTCCTTTTCATGTATATTTATTAAATTATTTGACTAGTTCCTCCTTTCTTTGTTAATATAAACCATATTTTGACAATAATTAATAATAAAATTTAATTAATTATTACATAAAATTATTTATTTTATAAGATTCTATGTATTATTGAAATATTCCTTCTATTTCGACAATATTTTCTCTTATTTTCGATCGTAATCTTATGTATAATTATAAGGTGCTTTTATAAAAAAGTTAAATATATAAAATCAAGTAATTATAGAAATAATATGAGCATCAGTAATGACATTATTATATAAATTAAACAATAATTACCGTTGACAGATAATTTTAATGTGCTATAATATATGAGTCGCAATATATTTTTTGTTTATGGGGGTAGATGGTGGCTGGTGTTGCCTCTGGTCTTCAAAACCTGTATGGGGCGTTAGGAGCGTCCCGGGTGGGTTCGATTCCCACATACTCCCGCCATATTAAATGACACCTTTTGGGTGTTTTTTTGTTTTTCTAACATAAATTATATTAAAAGCTTCATTAAATGAGATAGATTATTTTAGTAGCTTTGATATAAAAAGTTGATTATTAAAAAAATAATAGAATTGTGAGTAGTATTTAGATTTGTTATATATGAATAGAAGGTATAAGAAAAGAAAAGATTTGAAATAAGTAACATTGTTTAGATTAGGCTTTACTGGACAATAAATGGATAACTAGTTTAAATATACATAAATATAATGTCAAATTAGTATATATATAATAAAAGAGAGTAGTTATCTTATTAAGGAAAGGTATAAAGTATAGAATTATGTACAGTTAGTATTTTTTAGGTAAGTTTTTACGCTTGTATAATATGTAATAAAATATACTAGCATATATAGTAGCTAGTATAAAAACTGTAAACAATTAAAATGTTTATTTGATAAGGATAATTATATATTTTTTTTATGTAACATTTGCTTGTTATATTTTTTTATGCATTTTTCTAATAGCTCCATGTCACTTATATTATTAGTTATTTTTAGGAAGGTTTCAAAATCATTCTTTTGATTTTTTGCCTTTGTAATTTCACCAAGATAAAGTAGATTTAATATTTTTATCATTATAATTTTGGAAAAATCAAAGTCAAATAATCTGTGTTTTTGTGATATCTCTATTGATTTTCCACAGTATTCTAATGATTTTTTATAATATTTAAATTCATAAAGGCCATTACAGAAGTTACACATTATCTTAATTAAAAATTCTTCGCTTTTAAGATTATGTAAATTAGAACTTAATACTTCCTTGTATTTAAAGAATTCTTTTTCGTATCCAGTTTCTATATAGAAACACATTAAAGAGTTAATTATTTTGAAATGAATTTCATTTTCTAATTTGTTAGGCTTTATTTTTTCTAGTAATTGTATTGCAGTATTTTTCTTGTTACAGGAATAAAATTCAGTTAGAGCTTTAATCCATTCATGAAATAATTGATCTCCATTATCTTTCCTTTCTATAATTACAGAAGATAAAAAGAAAGCTTCCTCATATTGAAGATGGTGAATATGCCTAAAGATTTCTTGTATATTTAAGATTGCCTCATCATTTGCTTTTATTAACAAAATAAGATACCCCTTCCATTAAAGTTTTAATCAATATAATAATACCACAAAATATATAATGATACAATATAATACATATAATAAGATTATTTTGAAATTTAGTGAAGAATAATGTAAAATAAGGTTTATTCATTTATCAAAAAACAATCTTTGAAATTATGTTATATAGTGAAATATATACTTTGGTAAACTTATAATATACCCCATAATTATAATAGTCATGGTTTAAACATAATGATATATTTGGGGTAGATAGTAGCTGGTGAATATATGAAGAAATAAAAAGGCAGTACAAGACTATAAAAAACAGCAAAATGAAGATATAACATTAAGCCAAATAAATACAAGAAGTATTTAGAACTTTTAAGGGTAGAACGTAAAGAATTTTTTGCGGTTGGTGAAACAAAAACGAAAATTCAATTGCAATGCTGGCAGCATGTCCTACTTATAGGAAGATATAAATACCGCCAGTTTAACTGGTGAAACTATTTCTACCTTGCACTGCCCTAATACAAATGTTTTTATTAATGGCTAGTTGGAAGTATTGAAAGCAAAGATATATATTTACCAGTAATTATAGTAGTTAGTACAAAAACTGAAAACAATGGGCTGCTATATAGTTTTTTTATTAATGATTTTTTCATTATTTGCCACCTCCTTGTAAAAAATTTTTAAAGTTTTTTCTAAATACTTCTTGTCACTTATAGTATTGGTTATTTTTAAGAAGGTTTCATAATCTTTTTTAAGATTTTTTGCTTTTGTAATCTCTCCAAGATAAAGTAAACTCATTATTTTTATTATTAGGAGTAAGGAAAAATTAAAGCCAAATAATCTGTATTTTTGTGCTATCTTTATTGATTTTTCGGAGTATTCTAATGATTTTTTATAATTTTTGAATTCATAATAACCGTTGGTAAAATTGCACATTATTTTAACTAGGAGTTCTTCGCTGTCAAGTTTATGCAAATTTGAATTTATTTCTTTCTTGTATTTTAAGAATGCTTGTTCGTTTCCAATTTCTATGTAGAAACACATTAGAGAGTTAATTATTCTGAACTGGATTTCATTTTCCAATTTATTAGGTTTGATTTCCTCCAATAATTTTATAGCTGTGTTTTTATTGCCATATGTAAAAAATTCAGCTAAAGCTTTAACCCATTCATGAAATAATTGGTCTCCGTTATCTTTTCTCTCCATAATTTCAGAAGATAGAAGGAAAGCTTCTTCGTATTGAAAATTGTGAATAAGCCTAAAAATTTCTTTTACATTCAATATCATATTATCATTTACTTTTACTGACAAAACAAGTTACTCCTTCCTCTTTAATCTCAAATAATATTAATTATACCATATCAAAGAGTGATATACAATATATAGATGAATTAGAATTCTTTTTACAATTGAGCGAATGATATCCAATAACGTATATAAGTAGTATAATTAACATGTATAAAGTAGTACAATAATAAAAATTCTTGAATATAATATAAAAAAGATAATTATTTTACTTTACAATTATATACAATAATGGTATTATAATGTTAGGTGTGCTATTTTGCATATAGTAGGTGATAAGAATTGAATAAAGAAACTGATATTAAGGATATTTTTATTGAAGATAAACCCACTAAATTTGCTTCTCTAGGTTGGAGATGTGTATATACAACAATATGTTGGTTAATACTAGGTAATAATATATCATCAGATAGAAGTTTTATAGTTTCATTATTTATATTTTCTATGCCTTTATTTATGGATTATTTAAAATTCATACCGATTAAAAAAAGAGGATGGCGTATAGTAGTTAGAAGACTTGGTATATTATTATCAGGTATATGGCTCAGTTTAGGAGTTTTAGGATTACTTGATATTATAAATATGTGTAAAATTGAGAGTGATGTATATTTCGAAATAAGTAAAAATTTTATTGTACTTAATAACTTTAGGATTTCAGCTAAGATTATTTGGTGTTTAATTGGTCTAAGTGTATTTTTGACTTTGATAGATTATATCGCTTATGAAAACCCTATAGAAAAAAGGGTTAATAACAAAAGATGATAGATTATATAAATGGGAAGGGAGCTTATATATGGATTCATGGATGGTCTTATATGCTATAGGAATTATTTATTTTGCTGTAGTAATAGGAATTGTAATAAGATGTTTTTCAAAGGATGATTTAAAAGAAGTCGCTTGGCTTTCAATTATAGCACCTATAGTTGTTATTTTTATAATAATCACTGTTCTAATTGATATACTAACGGAAAAAGAATATTATTTTAAAACAAGATTATTAAACTTATGTAAGGCCACATGGTTTTATTTGAGAATTTTTCCAGTAACTATTATTATTTTTTTAGATGAAGTTTCTAAATCAGGAATATTTAAATGGAATAGAACACGAAAAGATTTAATGTATTATTATAAGAATAAATATATTCGATTTTGTTCATAACCTCTACTTTTAAGTAGAGGTTTTTTATATACTAGGAAAGTAAAATTTTTTAAATATATAAAACTCTAGTAATCTTAGGTGTACAAGAGATGAACATAAGTAGATACTTGGACATATATTGAATTATGAAACGGTGTGTTGCAATTACTACGTAATTGCTTCCGTTGTTAAAAATAGATAAAGACTTTTGAGGAGTGTATTTAATCAAAGCTATCTTAATAAAGAGCTCATTATAATTAATGAAAGTAATGATGATATTTATGAAAAAATTTTGCTTTAAATAATAATAAAGTACGTGACTGTTATTATTTAAAAACTCCAAGAAATTTAGGATTTCCTTTAGCTTTAAATGTAGGTGCATATCTGGCAAAGGGACAGTATATAATTTTTAAGGATAGTATAAAAATTAGCAACAAATATAGATATGAAAAACAAATAGATTTTTTGAAGAATAATAACTATGATGCTGTAGGATCATATTATTATTCTATTGTAGGAAGGAATTATGGGGGCATATATACTTTGATGCTTACAGCAGATATAATTAACAAAACTGCGGGCTTAAATCAATATTATAAAGGAAGAGAAAACTTTGAATTTATAAAACTTATTCAAAAAGACTTTAAATTAAAATTATTCAAATAGCATGCTACTAATATTATATAAACAATTAATTTATAATTAACATTCACTAACAAAAGTGGATGTTTTTTTTTAATAACTGTTTTTAATGAAATAATAGAAAGTATTTTCAGCATTATTAAATATCAAATTGACAAAATATAAATATATAAATTAATTTAAATACTTCTTTTAGAAATAAAGTTGCTATGATAATATAAATATAACAATACAAACACAAAAAACATCAAATAATGACTAAACAAATCGAAAAAATATATGGAGGATAATATATGATAAAAATAATGGCTGATTCAACATGTGATTTACCAAAGGATATTATAGATAAATATAATATATCAATAGCACCACTTATTGTTAATATTAATGGAAGGTCATATAGAGATAAAGTAGATATTACAGCAAATGAGTTTTATGAAATGTTTGCCAGTTTAGAAAAGAATCCAACAACCTCTATGCCAAGTCCAGATGAATATTTAAAAATAATTAACAAAGCAGTAGAAGAAGGTTATACTGAAATATTATGTATTTGTATGTCTAGTGGGACAAGCGGAGCTTATCAATCAGCTGTTATTGCTAAAGACTATTATTTTGAAGAATATCCTGATTCAAATGTAAAAATACATGTAGTAGATTCAAAATCTATGAGTCATGGTAGTGGTTGGTTAATCTTAAAAAGTGCAAGAATGAGAGAAAATGGAGCTACTTTTGAAGAATTAGTTGAATTTAATGAAAAATATAAAAAAAATATAAAACATTTTTTATCAATAGATGATTTATCACATTTAATAAGAAGTGGTAGATTATCTAATGCTAGCGCTTTTATAGGTAAACTTTTAAAACTTAGACCAATTATGACTATGAAGCATGGAAAAGGTTCTATTGTAGCAAAGGAAAGAGGAGAAAAAAAGGTACTAAAGCATTATATAAGCGAATTTATAGATAGAAATGATTGGTATCTTACTGATTTTATAATTATTGGTTATACATCTGCTATTGAGGTTGCAAATAGATTAAAAGATAAAATTTTAGATGAAACCAAATTTGATGGAGATATTTATATAATGCAAATGGGTGTTGCAGTTGGAACACATGTTGGTTTGGGAGCTATATCAATGTTTTTTCTAGAGAAAGGTCATAAAATGGATAACTTATTATTTAATCGTATGCATGAATTAATGGAGAAAAAGAAAGAATTCATAGGGAAATTTAAAAATAAGTAAGGAGATAGTTAAATGTTAAAGGTTGATTTTTATGATTTGAATGAAATTGATGATAGTATGTTAGAATTTGTTGTTATAGAAGCTATATATGATAATAAATGGTTGTTTGTACAGCACAAAGAACGTCAAACTTGGGAAATACCTGGTGGGCATATAGAAAAGGAAGAAAATCCTGATCAAGCAGCATATAGAGAACTTTACGAAGAAACTGGTGCAGAAGATTTTAATATTATTCCTGTTTGTATTTATTCTGTTGAAAATAATAAACAAAAAAGCTATGGTAAATTATATTTTAGCTTAATAAAAAAATTAGGTGAATTACCTGATTTTGAAATTAAGAAGGTTTCAACTTTTGATTATATGCCAAAGGATATTACTTATCCGCAAATACAGCCATATTTACATAATAAAGTAATCGAAACTATTAATAATAAGTATAAACATTAATTATTTAGCCTTGATTATTCATATAACTTTGAATAGTATGCTGTATAATTTTTTATGAATAATCTGGGTTTAATAAAAGTATGTCTGTTTAGCAAATTTACTTTTATGCTTTGGGGGGAGAATAGTGCTATTAATTGTTAATTGCAATTTGCAAAATTCAAAAATAGAAAACTTTAACGTTAATATAAAAAAATCAATTAGAAACTCTAAAATTGATTATCAAATTATTAATGCAAATGACTTGGAAAACTTAAAAAATATCGACCAATATACCCACTTGATTATATCTGGTTCTAAGGCTTCAGCGTTAGATAATAATATATGGGATGTAAATCTAAAAAATATTGTGCATTATTTTATAAATGAAAAAAAGGCTGTTTTGGGTATATGCTATGGTCATCAATTTATTATAAAATCTATACTAGGATTAAATAATGTTAGAACAACACAAAAACCTGAAATAGGATTGGCAAAAATAAATATTATCCAAAAAGACAATATTTTGTTCCATAATATGAATGACATATATAGTTTTGTTTTTCACTATCAAGAAGTTTTTAATTTAACAAAAGATTTTAATGTATTAGCTAAAAATAGTAATTGTAATATACATGCATACCAATATAAAAGCTTACCTGTTTGGGGAGTACAATTTCATCCTGAATTTGATTCATTTTCATCTAAAGCCATTTTACATGAAGTAAAAAACTTAGAAGTTATATCTGAAGAAGCTTTTATAAATGATTTGATTAAAGATGAAGATATGAAACAAAATTCAATAATATTTGAGAATTTTTTAAATGTGAAACCGTAAAAAATGTAGCTTATATTGATATTGAACTGACCTATGTCAAGTA
>NZ_LOHE01000064.1 GCF_001559865.1 Abyssisolibacter fermentans | reverse complement strand
GGGGATTAATATTTTCATTTATTTATAAGAATTATTTATTCGAAAATATTGTTTAATCATTGCTATTATAGCAATATTTTATAAATCTGTAAACATTTCAAGATTTTACTTTTCAATATTTTTTATTTGTATTTCAACGAGGCCCAAGATTTCACACCGCCTGTTAAATCTAATCGGTATCCGCCGCCTATAGAGATTGGAGGACAATTGCGCCTTGTTATAAAAATGAATTATATAGCTCAACAATAAAAATATTTGTTTAAAAGAGAATTTTTTATTTGTTAAATTTAGTTATTGAAACAAAAAACAGACTGATTGAATACAGTCTGCTTATAATTCTTTTACGTAAGATAAAATTTCTTTTTCCATTTCAATAACATTTTCTTCTAACTCAGTAACCTTTTTAGAAACTTGTTCTTTAAACTCTTCATCCTTTATTGAACCTAGATTTATTTTTACATTATATAGTGCACCAAGCACTGCTGTTCTTGCCATCATTGCTGCTACTGCTGCGTCTGTTACTGCATTACTGTTTCCTTTAGTTATTGCATTTTTAATATATTTCATAAACTCATAGCTCTTCTGTGCTGTCTTTAGTGGTACTAAAGCTGCATTTTTCATAGCTTCTTGAATTTTTAGCTTTCTTAATTCTTTATCTTCATCAGTATTCTTTGGAAGCTTGAATGCTGACATTACTTTATTGAAAGCATCAGTATCTTCGTCTATTCCATCAGTTAAATCTTTTCTGTAAATCTCGCCTTTTTCTAGTATTTCCTTCATACTATCTTCTACATCTTCATATTTCTTTTTGCCAACAGTCAAATTAGCTACCATCTCTGCTAAACTAACTGCTATTGCACCGCTTAAAGCAGATATACTCCCTCCGCCGGGTGCTGGAGAATCAGAAGCAGTTTCCTCTATAAATTCTTTTATACTTAAATCTATGAGCATATTATCAACTCCTTGTTATTTTTCAAATACTAAAACTCCATCTTTTATAACCTTCTCAACTACACTAACACCAATATGATATGGTATAAATTTGTAAGATGGATGTTCTAAAACTATAACGTCGCCTTTTTTACCAACGTCAATACTTCCTATTATATCTGCCATATCAACAGCTGCCGCACCGTTGATAGTTAATGCTGTTATAGCTTCTTCTACACTAAATTTCATATACAATACTGCTAATGCAAATATTAATGGTATAGATTCAGTATAGCAGCTGCCTGGATTTAAATCACTGGCTAATGCTACTGCACAGTTATTGTCTATCATATATCTTCCTCTGGCAAAATCTTCTTTTAAGCTAAAAGCTGTAGCAGGTAATAAGGTTGTTATTACATTTGCTTTAGCCATATCCTTGATACCTTTGTCTGAAGCTTGCAAAAGATGATCCGCTGATATTGCATTTAATTCTGCTGCCAACTCTGATCCTCCAAGCTGTACAATTTCATCGGCATGTAGCTTTAGTTTCATTCCCATTTCTTTTGCCTTAGTTAAAAGCTTTCTTGACTGCTCTATAGAAAATACATTTTTTTCACAGAATACATCACAAAACTCCGCTAATTTTTTATCAACAACTGTTGGCATAACATTATCTATTAAGTAATCTATAAATTCATCCGTTCTACCTTTATAATCCTTAGGAACTGCATGGGCTCCTAAAAATGTTGAATAAATATCTATTGGATGAGATTTATTTAACTCTTTCATAACCTCTAATTGTTTAATCTCTGTTTCAAAATCTAGTCCGTACCCACTTTTCCCTTCAACACTTGTTACACCAAAAGATAACATTGAATCAAGTCTTTTCTTACCTTCTATAATCAATTCTTCTTTACTTGCTGCTCTTGTAGCATCAACAGAGTTAACTATTCCTCCACCTCTGTTCATTATTTCCATATAGCTGTCACCGTTTATTCTCCATGAGAATTCCTCCGCTCTATAACCTCCAAATACAAAGTGTGTATGAGAATCTACAAAGCCAGGTAAAACAGATTTATTCATAGCATCAATAACATTATATTTATTTTCATCATATTCTTTTAAAATATCTTCCGTCTTACCAACGGCTTTAATAATACCATTTTCAATTACAATTGCACCATCATTTATTATGTGTAAGTCTGACATTTCTTTGCCAGCTTTAGCATTAAATCCATGACAAGTAACAACCTCGGAAGCATTTTTTATTAAGATATTTCCTTTCATTAAATCACTCCTTACAATTTTGCTTCAAGTACTTGATCTATTGAAAAATCCTCAATACCTAAATAATACTCAGCACAATCTATTAAAGCAGCCATAGGTACAAGTCCTATTACTTCACTTCCTACAATACTTACTCCATATCTTTTTGCTTCTATTCTAATTAACTCAAATGCACTGTATATTGTAGTCTTTGTATAATCTGTTAAGTTCATTGAAACTTGAGTTATTCCTCTATCTTTAAGTTCTACTCCCATTGCTTTACAAAATCTCAATCCTCCACCTATGTGTCTAACTTTCTTTGCTATTTTGTTAGCTATTTCAAGGTCAGAAGTATTTAGATTTACGTTGTATGCAATCAAAGGCATTCTTGCTCCTATTGCTGTTACACCAGCAGTTGGATGAATTTCATCTGGTCCAAAATCAGGTTTCCACTCTGGTTGTTTAAGTTTTTCCTTCATTCCTTCAAACTGTCCTTTTCTTACCTTTGATAAGTTTTCTCTTTCTTTTGAAGAAGCTGATTTTTCGTATAAGAATATTGGCAAGTTATATTTTTCTGATACTTCTTTTGCAACTTCCTTTGAAAGGTCTACAGCTTCCTGCATTGTCACATTTCTTATTGGTATAAATGGTACTACATCAGTAGCTCCCATTCTTGGATGTTGTCCCTCATGAACATTCATATCTATAACTTCTATTGCTGTACCTATAGCTTCTACTACTGCTTTCTTTAACTCCTCTGGCTCACCAACTACAGTTACAACACATCTGTTATGATCTTCATCATTACTATAATCTAAAAGCTTAACACCCTTTTTCCCTCTAAATGAGTCAACTATTTTTTCTATTTTTTTTAAATCTCTACCTTCACTAAAGTTAGGTACACATTCTACTATTTTATTTAATCCAGACATCTTTTTTCCTCCTTCTTTCTCAAGGGACGGTTCTTTTTGGGTTTACACCCAAGAAGAACCGTCCCCGATGGGTTGACCCATGGTTGGTTCCCTCTATGGGTGAAGAAACCGTCCCTGTTTTATTTTTCGAATTTTTCGTCTACTAATTTCTTTATTAAATCTTCATCAGGTATATATGGAATGGTTATATGATCTTTTCCTTTTCTTACGTTGTTATATTCTATACATGTTTTAATGGAGTTTTCATTTCTAGCCCAAGAACGTCTAGCAACTCCACCCATAACATCCCAAAGCATAGATCTTTTAAGAATATTATCAACTCTTTCACTTCCATCTAAGACCATACCAAATCCGCCATTTATTGATTTTCCAATACCTACTCCTCCACCATTGTGTAATGCTACTAAACTCATACCTCTAGCAGCATTTCCTGCAAAGCATTGAGTAGCCATATCAGCCATTATATTGCTACCATCTTTAATATTTGATGTTTCTCTAAATGGAGAATCTGTACCACCTGTATCATGATGGTCTCTACCTAACATAACTGCGCCTATCTCTCCTTTTCTAACCATATCATTAAATTTAAGTGCTATATTTAATCTTCCAAAAGCATCTTGATATAGTATCCTAGCTTGAGTACCAACTACAAGCTTATTCTTGTCTGCATCTTTTATCCATGTCCAGTTATCTCTATCTTGGAATCTTCTTTCTGGATCTATACATTCCATAGCAGCTTGATCTGTTTTCAATAAGTCTTCTCTCTTACCACTTAAACAAACCCATCTAAATGGTCCATAACCATAGTCAAATAACAATGGTCCTAATATATCTTCAACATATGATGGGAATATGAAACCATCTAATTCATTTCTTCCATTTTTACAGATTTCTTGGACTCCTGCATCATAAACTGCTTTCATAAAGCTGTTACCATAATCAAAGAAATATGTTCCGTTTTCCACAAGTGTCTTTATGAGCTTATAATGTTTTTTTAGTGTTTCATTTACAAGCTCTATAAATTTAGCTTTGTTATTATCTAACATCTCTGTTCTTTCTTCAAATGTTAATCCTACTGGACAATATCCACCATCATAAACAGCATGGCATGATGTTTGGTCAGATAGTAAGTCAATTTTTATAGAATTATCTACAGCATATTCAAGTAAATCTACTATATTTCCATGAAAAGCTATGGCAGCTGTTTCTTTTTTAGCTTGATACTCTTTTGCCATCTTAAATGCTTCTGCTGGACTTTTAGCAATTTTGCTTACCCAACCTTGATTGTATCTTGTTTCTATCCTTGAATAATCAACCTCTGCAATTATACCAACTCCATTAGCTATTTCAACGGCTTTACCCTGTGCTCCGCTCATTCCGCCTAAACCAGATGTTACAAATAACTTTCCTCTTAAATCACTATCCTCTGGTATTCCTAATTTATCTCTTCCTGCATTAAGTAAAGTACTGTAAGTTCCATGTACTATTCCCTGAGGGCCTATATACATCCAACCGCCAGCAGTCATTTGGCCATAATTTGCAACTCCTAACGCCATAGCTCTATGCCAATCTTCTTGATTATCAAATAAACCTACCATAAGAGCATTTGTTATAACTACTCTAGGAGCTTCTAATGTAGATTTAAACAGCCCTAAAGGATTTCCTGATTCTACTACTAATGTCTGGTCACAGGTCATTTCTTCTAAATATTTTTTTATCATATGATACTGCATCCAGTTTTGACAAACCTGACCTGTCTCACCGTAAGTAACTAATTCATAAGGGTATAAAGCAATATCAAAATCTAAATTGTTATCAATCATAACTTGAAAAGCTTTACCTTCAGTAGTTTTTCCTTTATATTCATCTATTGCCTTTCCTTTAATATTTCCTTCTGGTCTAAATCTATATCCATAGATTCTACCTCTTGTCAAAAGTTCATCTAAAAATTCAGGTGCCAGCTCTTCATGCCATTTTTCAGGAACGTATCTAAGAGCATTTTTTAACGCTAGTTCTGTTTCAGCTTTGTTTAATGTAAATTCTCTTTTTGGAGCTCTTCGGATTCCTTTAATAAATTCAGGTTTTTTAGGTAATTCCTTAAAAATACTGTCTAATTTAATGCTCATAGCATTAGATATGTCAACATTATTCATATATAATCCTCCTCTGAAACTTATTATTATAAAACCTAGATTACTCATAGAAAATTATGAGCAGTGAACCCAAATCTGTGATTTGGAGTAAATCGCTTAATCCTATGAAGAAACCAAATAGGAGATTCATTAATAATACCTTCTGATTATAAGGTATTCATTAAATTCACGACATACCAACTCAGTATGCCTTCGAATTCACTGAAACCTTCTAATTCAGAACTATACAGCATATTATTTGGGCGTTATATGAATAATCAAGGTTATAAATACATTATAATAAACTACCGTCAAAAAAACGTCTATTCAAGATTAAAATATCAATAACAATAATAAAACTATTATTAGTTTTGTGCCATTACCTGAATATCCAAAATCACCAATTTGAATTATCTTCCTAGGTTTTTTCTTTCCTTTTGACAAACCATATTTATTACTGATTTTATCAAGTGTTTCCTGATCTATATCATTGCCTATATTAGAATCACTAGATAATACACCTACGTTTTTAAATAATCTTATTATATTACTTTCTTTTATTTCTTTATTGTATAAATCTTGCGTATATGTACCTACATCTTTAAAAACCTGCATTATATTATTTTCTTTTATATGACTCTCTTTTACATCTGCATAACATACATTAGCATTTACTTTAGTCATGAATAAAAACATAAAAAAAGATAGAATAATAAACATCCTTTTTTTCATTTAATTCCCCCTTCTTTCGTTTGTTTTAAAAATATAAAAATTTTTTCATATATTTATATAATATTGGAAATAGAGATAATACAGCTAAAAACACAAATAACAATATGATTTTTATTGAATAAACTTCACTTATATTTTCTATATTTATTATATTATCACCCGCTACTGAATAAATAATGCAATACGGCAATTTGCCTATTATAGTACTCAAGGTAAACTCTACTAAAGATAACTTTGATAAACCTCCTGCATAATTAGCTATGCATATTGGAAAAAAAGGAATTAACCTTAACGAAACGAAATACTTAAAAGCATCTTTTTCCATATGCTTATTAATTTGTTCTATTTTCTGGCTATAATTTTTCCATATTAAATCACTTATTATAAACCGTGAAAAAACAAAGGTCAATAATGCTCCTATAGTTATTCCTATAATAGCATACATAAACCCCAACACCCAACCGAATAAAAAACCTACTACTAAAGTTAATAATGTCGTTATTGGCATTCCAAAAGCACTTAAAATATATGCCAGTAAAATTAGAATAATACTAATATAATATTCTTCATTTACTATACTCTTTATTGTATCTCTATTAGCCTTGAAATTATCAAAAGTAACTACATCAAAAATAAAAAAACACGCTAATATAAGCACTACAATTATAAAAAATAGCGTAGACAATATTACAATCCTTTTAATAAACACTTTTTTCCCCCCTGCTAAACATACCTTATATATATTATTCAACAAATTATAGAGATATCCTTAAATTAATTTTTTATTCCTCTTGCTGAAGAGCTTAAACTAAAAAAGTCTGTTTTGTTATTAAAACAAAACAGACTTTCCATTACCTTTTCTTCTTAAGCTTTTTTACAGCCGCTGGCATAAAAGCTATAATTGTGAGCATAATAAACATCAAAATAATTTCGGGTGACAAAACCTCTCTTGGTGAATTAATATTACCAATGTTATTGCCTGCAATCGAATACACTAAACAATATGGTAACATTCCAAAAAAAGTTGTCATCATAAAGGTTAATAATGAAATATTAGTAATACCTGCAACGAAATTAGCTACAAACAAGGGAAATGACGGTATAAATCTTACTGATGTAAAATAGCTAATTGCATTATTATTTATTTCATTTTCAATAATTGCTAACTTTTGTCCAAACTTTTTTCTTATCCATGAGCCTATAACATGCTTGGAAAACAAATAAGCTAAAGCGGCTCCTATCGTTACTCCTATAAGAGAATATATAAAGCCATAAAACCATCCAAATAAAAAACCTCCTAATAATGTCGCAAAGGCAGCTACAGGAATACCAAATGACATTATTACAAAACTAAATATAAAACATGCAGCTGATATATAATAGTGCTTGTTTACAAATGCTTTAAAGTAATCTCTATTATTTTTGAAACTCTCAAAAGATAATAAGCGCACTGCATCAAAATATCGTATTATTAATAATACAATTATAATAATTAATATAACCGAAAAAATAACTTTATATTTCTTCTTCATTATATATGCCTCCTGGTATATAATACAACACTAAGATGTTATGCGTTTTTACGAGCTACTCCACTTTTTATAGCAGCCTGCGAAACAGCTTTAGCTACTTTCTCAGCTATTCTTTTATCTAGTGGATTAGGTATAATATAATCTTCTCTTAATTCATCTTCTGTTATTATACTTGCTATTGCATTTGCTGCAGCAAGTTTCATTTCTTCATTAATCTCAGTAGCTCTTACATCTAAAGCTCCTCTGAAAATACCTGGAAAAGCTAAAACATTATTAACTTGATTGTTAAAATCAGATCTACCTGAACCAGCTATTCTTGCTCCAGCTTTTAAAGCTAAATCTGGCATTATTTCAGGATTAGGATTAGCCATTGCTAAAACTATAGCATCTTTGTTCATGCTTTTTATCATTTCTTCATCAACAACATTGGCTGCTGATACTCCTATGAATACATCTGCATTTTTAATAGCAGTTCTTAAATCACCTTGTAACCCTTCTTTATTAGTTAAACCTGCTAATTCTTCTTTGTTCCAATCATTAGATTTAGAACCTTTATGTAAAATTCCTTTTCTGTCACAAACTAAGATATTCTCTACTCCTAAACTTATAAGCATTTTTACTATTGCACTACCAGCAGCACCTGCACCATTTACAACTGTTTTTATTTCATTAATTTCTTTTTTTACAAACTTTAAACCATTTATCAATGCAGCTATAACTACTACAGCAGTTCCATGCTGATCATCATGAAAAACAGGTATGTCTAATTCTTCTTTTAATTTTTTTTCTATCTCTATACATCTAGGCGCTGATATATCCTCTAGGTTAATACCACCAAAAGTAGGAGACATTGCTTTTACTATATTTACTATTTCGTCAACAGATTTTGTATCTAAACAAATTGGAAAAGCATCTACATTTGCAAACTCTTTAAATAATACGGCTTTTCCTTCCATAACAGGTAATGCTGCTTTTGGTCCAATATCACCTAGTCCCAAAACTGCACTGCCATCAGTAACAACTGCTACCATATTGCCTTTGCATGTATATTTATATACATCATCTTCGTTCTTGTGAATCTCTCTACAAGGCTGTGCTACTCCTGGTGTATAAGCAATACTTAAGTCATCTTTGTTTTCAACTTTAACTTTAGAAATAACCTCAATCTTACCTTTTTTTTCTTCATGCACTCTAAGACTTTCTTTATTATAGTCCATATTTTTTCCTCCTTCATTATACCATTATAGTTAATTGTGAAATACTACACTCTTCATAAATACTACCTTTAAATGTATTGAAATAACTTAGTTTCCCCCACTTTTAGCATATATTAATTATAAAAACTACCAGTATAGTCACTAGGGAACCATCTAATGTTTCTTTGAAAGCGTGACTTCAAGAGTTCGTTTCTTCATCGCTTCTACTTAAATCAAAAGAAACGGGCTCTTGTCGGAACCGTCAAAGATTATTAGATGGTTCCCCTCGCCAAAAACTCTCTTATTTTCTCTTTCTTTTATTTTTGTTATTGTATGCTTTTACCTTATTAATTTCTTCTTTTTTCTTTGGTCTAATCAAACATTTAGGTCCATATCCAATCAAATCTCTTCTACCTGCTTTACTTAAAGCTTCAAAGACTAAATTGTAATTATGGGGATTACTAAACTGAAGCAACGCTCTTTGCATAGCTTTTTCTTTTTTATCTTTGGGTACATATACTTTTCTACCATTTGTTGGATCTAAACCTGTATAGAACATAGTTGTAGATAATGTTCCCGGTGTTGGATAAAAATCTTGCACTTGCTCAGGTTGATAATGAATATCCCTAAGATACTCAGCCAATTTTATGGCAGATTTTAATGTGCTGCCTGGATGACTAGACATCAAATATGGTATTAAATATTGCTCTTTACCTAGTTTCTTATTTATATCATAAAATTTTTTAGTGAATTTATCAAATATTTCTTTTTTTGGCTTGCCCATTAATTCTAAAACTTCCTCTGCAACATGTTCAGGTGCAACTTTTAATTGACCGCTAACATGATTTTTACATAAATCATATAAAAATCTATCATCTTTATCAGCCATTATATAGTCATATCTTAAACCTGATCTAACAAACACCTTTTTAATATTAGGAAGCTTCCTGAGCTTTGTTAAAAGATCTGTATACTCACAGTGCGATACTTTTAAATTTTTACATGGGTTAGGAAATAAACATTGTCTATTTTTACATGTACCAACCTTTAGTTGTTTATCACATGCCGGTGCTCTAAAGTTTGCTGTTGGTCCTCCAACATCATGTATGTAACCCTTAAAATCTTTGTCACTTGTTAATTCTTTTGCTTCGTTAAGAATTGATTCATGGCTTCTCCCTTGAACAATTCTACCTTGATGGAAAGTTAATGCACAAAACGAACACCCTCCATAGCAACCTCTAGAACTAGCTATACTAAATTTCACTTCATCAATAGCTGGAATACCGCCATCTTTTTCATAAATAGGATGATAATTTCTAGCATATGGCAATGAATAAACCCAATCTAGCTCATCAGTAGACAGAACCATAGTTGGTGGGTTTTGAACTAAGTACACATCATTATGCTTTTGAGCTAAGGCTTTTCCTCTTACAGCATCTTGCTCCTCATATTGTATCTTAAAAGCTTGAGCATACTTCTTTTTACTTTCAGTTATTTCTTTAAAAGAAGGTATCTCTATACAATCATAAACTTCATTTAAATCTTTAACTGTGTAACAAGTTCCTGATACATGTCTTATATATTTTATATCCATACCAGAATTCAAACACTCCGCTATATCCATAATTGATTTTTCGCCCATACCATATATTAATAAATCAGCTCTACTATCTAATAGTATACTCCTTCTAACACTATTACTCCAATAATCATAATGTGCAAATCTTCTCAAGCTACTCTCTATACCTCCTACAATAATAGGTACATCTTTATATGCCTGCTTTAACATATTGCAGTATACTATTGTAGCTCTATCTGGTCTGCAATCCATTTTGCCCCCAGGGGAATATGAATCTCTTCTTCTACGTTTTTTGTTAACTGTATAATGATTGACCATAGGATCTATATTTCCACCTGATACTAGAAACGCCAATCTCGGTTTTCCTAATTTCTTGAAATCATCAACTGATTTCCAATTTGGTTGAGCTATAATTCCTACCTTATATCCTACTGCTTCTAAAACTCTTGATATAATTGCTCCACCAAAACTAGGGTGATCAACATAAGCATCTGCATTAATTAAAATGAAATCTAGTTGCTCCCATCCTAGTTGTTTCATATCACTTTTGTTTATAGGTAAAAATTTATTATTCATAGTGATCACCTGTCTAAGTATTTTTTGTATACCTCTGTTTTTCTATCTTTTAAATAATAATGATTCTTCATACTTGCTTTATTATTTTTTAATTTTTCCAGTTCTAATATATCTATTTCAAAATGAGTAGATTTTTCATGTCCTTTATCATAATAATTGATCATATCTCCCATAGGATTCCAAATTGCAGTTCCTCCACCAAAATATTTTTCCCCATTATGTCCGCACATATTTACGGCAGCAATATAAACCCTATTGTCATATGCTCTTGCACTCATATATTTTTGCCATAAATCAATTCTTTTTTTGGCATCTATTAAAGATGCATGAGGGCAAAATATTATATGTGCTCCTTGAAGCGCAACTGCCATCATAGCTTCTGGAAAATGACTATCATTACATATTGATATACCAAATATTAATTGCTGATTGTTTATATCTATCTCAAAAACAGGCAAATCATCACCAGCTTTGAATTGTTTTCTCTCAAACCTTCCCAAATGAACCTTATGATACCTCTGAACTTTACCATTAGGGTATATTACTGCATGAGTTATATAATAGTCATGCTTATAATTTTCTACCATGCCAGCAAGTATTATAATTTGATTATCTCTTGATTGTTTTTTAAGTCTGTTTATTGTGTCTGAGTTCAAGCTTTCTGCTAATACTTGAACATTATCTCTACTATATCCACATGTCGATAATTCAGGGAAACATATAATACTTGAACCATTTCTCTTTGCCTGTAAAATAAACTCATTCATTTTATTCAAATTATAATTCACATCATTGTATTTGGAGCACATTTGAGCTAATGAAATTTTAATCATATTTTTACTCTCCTTATACACTACCTATAAGATTATCATAAATTTTATAAAATTAATATATTCTAACACAGATTATTTATAGAAAATTATGAACAGGGAACTGAAATCTATGATTTTATGTGAGTCGCTTACAAAGTTATATGAATAATCAGTATTTAAAGCTACTAGATTTTTAATTATTGCAAATTTCTTCAATATTTCTTAAAGCATAGTTAATATTTGCTTATATTTTAAATACAACTATTAGTAAAATAAATATCTGTAGTTAATTTATAAGAAAAGATTCTTAAATAAAAAATTTTACATTTATAATTATCTGTGTATATAAAAGAATAAAAAGAGTGAAACAAATCACTCTTTTCATTCTTTTATATAGCTAGCTACTATTTCCCCATAATACATTACATGAAAATCATTGTCTGAATATATTTTTTCTCTAATATCGTTATCTAATAATGCAGGTTCTATAAGCTGTTGGTGAACTATTTTACATTCATAATGCAATTCACATTCTCCGATGATAGGCGTACCAAGATATTGACCCTTTTCTTTCGTTAAACCACATTCTTTAAATTTATCTACATCTCTTCCTGACTTTGTACCGCAAATAAGAAGTTCTTTTTTCATATTTTTTTTAATTGGAACACTAACCGTAAACTCTTTACTCTTTTCTATTAAGTCATAAGTATACCTTGAAATTCTTACTGCTACTGTAAATATTGGTTTTTTCCAAATATACCCGATATTACCCCATCCAATAGTCATGGTATTAACAATATCTCCATTTTTTACTGTTAAAAAAGCTCCTTTTGTCAGTTGATTAAGCATTTCTTTTGTGTAATCATTGAAAGCAATATTTTTTATCAATTTTACCCATCTCCTTTTAATTTTTTCATTAAAAAATCAAGTTACGAGTTACTACGCTTTCTTATTTTTTAAAAAACTAAGCTTAGTTTCTGTGATAATAATTGCACAAAATATCAATAAACAACCTAATATCATTTTTATTGTAAACTCTTCTTTATATATTATAACTGCAAACAATGCACCAAAAACTGATTCTAAAGAAAGTATTATGCCCGTTCTAGTTGACGTTGTACTCTTTTGAGCAACATTTTGTATTAAAAATGCTACAACTGTAGGAAATAGTACAAGATAACCTATTCTTAACCATACACTACTTTCAATACCTCTAGGGAGTTCTTCAAACATCAAAGCACATATTATAAATAATAATGCTGCAACACCAATTTGCAAAACAGCTAATACAATTGGATCATGTTTTTTTGTAAAAAATCCCACTGCTACTATATGGGCTGCGAAAAACACTGCACAAAGTAATGTCAACTTGTCACCATAATTTATATCAAACCCGCCTAGTTCACTTTTAAGTGTTAATAAGCTTATACCAATCAATGTCATAAATGCACCTGCTATTGAATATTTATCAGGCGCTTTCTTATGAATTAGCCAAACAAAAAATGGAACTATAACTACATTTGTACCTGTTAAGAAAGCTTGTTTCCCAGGAACAGTATATTTCAGACCAACAGTTTGAACCGCAAAGCCTAAAAATAAGAATACACCTATGATAAAACCTGCTTTTAAATCTTGTTTACTTAAATTTCTAAGTTTTTTGTTAAAAATTAAAGCCATAATTACAAATGCTAATGTAAACCTTATAGCCATTATATTAAAGGGCGATATATTGTCTAAAGCATCTTTTAAAACTACAAAACCAGCTCCCCAACAAACAGCAACAAACACAAGAGCAATATCAGCATAGATACTTTTAAACTTTTTTTTCATATGTTCTCTCCTTCTATTCAATTTCAACTAATTTACATGAAATTCCTTTCGTTACCGATAATAAATCCTCTGGCTTTATATAAAACTGCATACCTCTCAAACCTGCACTTATGTATATTTCATTATAATTCATAGCACTATCATCTAAAAAAAATGGATACTGCTTTTTCATACCTATAGGAGAAACTCCACCTCTTATATATCCAGTTAGTTTATTAACCTCTTTTAATGGAACTAAGTTGACTTTTTTGCTTCCACTAACACTAGCTAAATATTTTAAGTTAAGCTCACAATTTCCAGGTATAGAAGCAACTATTATTCCTTTGTCGCCACGTACAACCAAAGTTTTAAAAACTTGTTTGGGATCAATACCGATTTTGGATGCTACGCTAATAGCACTTAAATCATTTTCATCAACTTCATATGTGCATAATTCATATGGTATTTTTTCTCTATCTAATATCCTTGCAGCATTAGTCTTTTTCATAATCTATCCCCCATTTATTAAAATATACAATAGTACAATGCCGGAAGTATGATTGCTGGCAGCATATTACCTACTCTTATTTTCTTTAATCCAAGCATATTAATTCCAATTACAATAATCAGAATGCCTCCTATAGCTGACATATCTGCAATTAAAACAGGTGTTAGGAATGGTTTAAGGAAAGAAGCTATTGATGCTATTAAGCCCTGGTACAAAAATACAGGTACAGCTGAAAAAACTACTCCTACTCCAAAGCTAGATGCAAATATTATAGATGATACACCGTCTAATATTGATTTTGTAAATAATATTTGATGATTGGCATTAAGACCGTCCTCTAATGCTCCCATTATACCCATAGCCCCTACACAATATATTAATGAAGCAGTTACAAAACCTTTTGCAAA
This sequence comes from Abyssisolibacter fermentans, assembly GCF_001559865.1. Classification (NCBI taxonomy): domain Bacteria; kingdom Bacillati; phylum Bacillota; class Clostridia; order Eubacteriales; family Clostridiaceae; genus Abyssisolibacter; species Abyssisolibacter fermentans. Next base: position 23,780 of record NZ_LOHE01000064.1, on the reverse strand, counting down.
AGTATCTTCTTTACCACCAAATTTATGTTCAATTCTATTACCTAAATTTTCTAGTTTGCCCTCTATATCTATATATTCTCCAATAATACTTCCTAGTACTACACTTATTATAACTACTAACATTTCGTTAGCTTTTATCGCATTCATAATGCCTATTATCATTACACTAATAGAAAGACCTTGAATAATTGTTTCACTATAATTTTTCTTTATACCTTTTTTCAAATAAACACCTAGAAATCCACCTAATATTATTGCTACAGTATTTACTATAGTTCCTATCACAAAATTCACCTCTTGTATAATCCCAGATTATTCATAGAAAATTATGAGCAGTGAACCCAAATCTTGATTTGGTGTAAATCGCTTACTCATGAGTAGAGAACAGAAATCTATGATTTCTTGTGAATCACTTACTCCTACGAATAAAATGAGTAGTGAGTTTCATTTTACATAATAATAAGAGATTCATTAGCAAAGCATCATTCTGCTTAGAAGATATCCATTAAATTCTCGACATACCAACTCGGTATGCCTTCACATTCACTGAAATTATAATTGCTTCAAAAGTATAATATAAATAATATACACATATTTGTTATCACTAAATTATTTTAATATGATACTCAGACTCATTTTTCCTCTGAGTAAGCGATTCACTCTAAATTAAAATTTAGGTTCTCTGCTTAACTATACAGCATATTATTGAAAATTATATGAATAATCAGGGATAATTATAATTATGTATTAGTATATTGTATCATTTACTTTTACTAAAGACAATATTAGTATTTTTAAGTTCTTTTTATTAATAAGTATAATTCTATAGCTAGATAGAAAAGAAAAAACAAAACCATTGAGCCATACTTTCCTCAAAGGTTTACCCTAAGATATCTTAGCAATTTTGATTTATCCTGCTGTTTCCTACTTATATAAAAAAACAAGCCAATCTAGACATACATTGTGTATCACCTAGTGGCTTGTTTTAAATTTTTATTAATTGGAGATAACCTTGTTTTTATCTTCCAATTTTGTGGTAATTTCAATTTTTTCTTTGGCATCTCTTATTATTTTTAACTTAACAGTATCTCCAATATCATGTTTCTTAATTAGCTCTATTAGTTGCTCCATACTGAATACTTTGTTGTCATCTATACTTATTATTATATCATTAACTTTTAAACCCGCTTTATCCGCTGGTGAACCTTTATATACTTCTTGAACAAAAACTCCTATAGGCAATTCATACATTTGTGCTAAATTTTCATCTATATCTCTTCCTGCTATCCCTAGGAATGGTCTAGGAACTACTCCAATTTCAACTAAATCTTTTATTATAGGTTTAGCGTAATTTATTGGAATGGCAAATCCAATACCTTCTACCTTTGTATCTGCAATTTTAATAGTGTTAATTCCTATAACTTCTCCTTTTGAATTAACCAATGCACCACCGCTGTTTCCTGGATTTATAGCTGCATCAGTTTGTATTAATCTTAATTCACTATCACTCATACCTAAATCTCTATTTAACGCACTTACAACACCTTGTGTAACTGTATTGTTATATCCTAGTGGATTTCCAATGGCTATAGCTATCTCTCCGGGTTTTAGCTTATCTGAATCGCCAAAATTTGCTATGGCCAATTTATCTATTACATCTATTGGTACATCTTTTTTATCAATTTTAAGAACTGCTAAGTCTGCATCTGCATCACTTCCTATAACTTCTGCAGGGGCTTTAACTTTATCTGATAATAAAACAGTTACTTCTTGTGCATTATCTATAACATGATTATTGGTAACAATATAAATACCTTTACTATTAATATCAAAAATTATACCCGATCCTGCACCTTCTTGGATTCTTAACTGTTGAAACCAATCCAACACCTTAACTTTACTTGTTATAGCTACAACAGATGGTCCTACATGCTCTGCAATTTGACTTGTTGACTCACTAACACTACTTGTATTAATTATAGTTGTTTTTGCACTACTTCCTTTTTCATCTAACCTCTTACCAACTTCGTATGTTCCATCAATTTTACTTAGTAAAAAATACTCAGAAACATTGTAGCCTACTCCTATAAAAAGTCCACCCACCATGGCAAATAGTAATCCTAAGGCTATAACCGCTTTAAGATTTCTTTTTTTCTTCTTTTTTGATTTTACTACATTAACTTTTATTTCTTCTTTTATTTCTTCATTAGTTATTATGTCTTCTTTAATATCTTCTGTTAGTTCTTCTTCATTGCATTCATTTTGTACTTGTGTTTCTTCTACTATATTTGCATCTACAATAGGCTCTTCAGAATTAATGTTATTTTCTAATTGTTTACTAGTTTCATTTTTATTAACATCCATGTTTTCTCACCTCAAAACTTTTATAAATATTTTGTTAATTATATTTTAATATATATTTATTAATAAAATATGAACAAATTATTAATTATAACAACGGAACATAAAAAATTATAACACCAAAACTAATCTAACCTACTAATTTCTATGGATTTTTTTAAACTAAATGTAAACATTGTTCCTTCTGTCTCATTGCTACTAACCTGTATTTCTTCATTATGACGTTCTATAATGCTTTTAATAATTGCTAACCCTAATCCTGAACCTTTTTTATTTTTTCCTCTGGATTTATCTAATTTTACAAACCGCTCCCATATATATTCTAAATCTTTTTGAGGAATAACATTACCGCTATTACTTATTTGTACAATTATTTTTTCACTGTTATCACATGTTCTAATTTTTATAAATCCATCATCATTAACAAATTTAACAGCATTATCTATAAGATTATACACAACTCTATTTATCTTATCTTTATCTGCATAGACTATATCTCTTGTACTGCATAAATCTATCTTAACATCAACACTTTTTTCTTCTAAATTAACGTCAAATTTTTCTATTTCATTAACAATCATTTCGTTTATACTGAAATTACTAAAAGATAACTCTCCATTGCCACTTTCCATTTTTGATAAATCTAAAATATCATTAGTCATTTTAGATAAACGTTCACTTTCTTCTAATATTATATTTAAATATTTAGTTTGATCATTTTTATCTATAGTACCGTCTAATAAAGCTTGTGCATATCCTTTGATTGAAGTCAATGGAGATCTTAAATCATGTGATAAATTTGAAATAAAATCTTTTCGCATCTTATCAACTTTGCTTAATTCTTTGGACATATAATTAAAGTTCTTAGCTAATTGGTTTAGCTCATCATCTCCATCTATATCAATAGTTTTACCAAAATCGCCTTTAGCTAAAACTTTAGATGCATCACTTAAGCTATGTATTTTATTTTTTAGATTTCTTGATAATATGAAAACTGCTCCAAGGCCTATTATCAAGGCAAACCCCAATACTACTAATGTTATTGTATTTATGTCTGATATTGTTTTGTTGACTTCAGGCATGGGAGCGTGCATAAATAAAGCCATCATAACTTTATTGTTGTAAATTATTGGATAACCTATTGTTAAAACTGATTCATTGAACTGTTTGTTAAACTCCCCCTGTCTTTTTATAATATAACCATCAAAAACTTTTTTAACCTCTTCCTTTACTAACAGTTCATTTAACCCCATCTTATTTTCTAAATTTGAACTTACATAGAGATTTCCACTTCTATCAATCATCCATATATGTGCATTAAGATATCTTTCGAGTGCATCTATCTCAAATCTTAATTTTTCAAAGTTAGGCACACCTAATTCATGTATTAGTGTAACCTGTTGTTGTACTTTTGTGCATTGTTCAATTAGCTTTTTTTCTTTCTGGTTCAAAAAATAATTTTCCAAAGTATTTGACACAATAAAGCCTAATACAATAAAGCTTACCAAAATTATTGACACATAAATTACAAGCATTTTGCCAAATAAAGATTTCAACTTCAATAATTATCACCTCTTTAGTTTACCTCGAACTTATAACCTACGCTCCACACAGTTTTTATTTTCCAATTTTCATTATCCTTTAACTTTTCTCTTAACCTTTTTATGTGTACATCAACAGTCCTTGTACTGCCTACAAAGTCATATCCCCATACTTTGTCTAATATTTGATCTCTTGTAAAAACTCTATTATTATTTGATGCTATAAAATACAACAACTCAAATTCTTTATGTGGCAGTTCTAACTTCTTTTTTTTATATATAACTGAATAATCCTTTAAATTAATCACTAGGTCTGGAAATACTAAGGCTTGATCATCATTTTTTTGTACATACCTTCTAAAAACAGCCTTAATACGTGCTATCAATTCTTGTGGTTCAAAGGGCTTAACTATATAATCATCAGCTCCTAATCTTAACCCTACCACTTTATCAAGCGTTTCACCCTTTGCTGTCAACATGATTATAGGAATGGAGCTTTTTTTTCGTAATTGAGTACAAAATTCATATCCGTCAATCCCGGGCATCATAACATCTAATATAATCATATCAGGTAAGTAATTATCAAAATCATTTAACGCTTCAATGCTATTGTTATATTGTCTTGTTTTATAACCCTCTTTATTTAAATACAAAGCAATTAATTCTGTAATGTTTTTATCATCATCAACAATCATTACCTTAGAATTTTCCCTCATATCATGTCCTCCTATTACTTATATTTCATCTAGTTAGTTGCAAAAACTACCAGCATATTCACTAGGGAACCATCTAATGTTTCTTTGAAAGTGTGACTTCAAGAGTTCGTTTCTTCATCGCTCACTTAAATCAAAAGAAACGAGCTCTTGTCGGAACCGTCAAAGATTGTTAGATGGTTTCCCTCACCAAAAACTTATGAGCTAATATAAATTTTTGCAAATGACTACTTATATTTCATCAACAATATTTTTTATCCACTTATTAGATTTCACTCTATACAAACCAACAATCATTTTCACAATTTCTTCTATATTAACAAGCGCTACAACTAAGTAAACAGGTAAATCAAATAATAATGCTCCTATAAAAGCTAATGGTACTCCTATCAACCATACGCACAAAGTCTCTAATAAAAAAGAAAACTTTGTATCTCCTCCACTTCTTAATATACCTACTATCAATACAGATGTATAATTAGTTGCAGGTAAGAAAATTGCGTATACTATTAAAATTTTAACAGCCGCTAACTTAACATCTGCTGAAACATCAAAGAAAATAATCACATATTTTGAACCCAACACTAATAACAATCCTAATGTTAATCCTAATAATAACGAAATATAAGTGAATTTTTTCGAATATATATCAGCCTCTTTATATTTATTTGCTCCAATCTTATTTCCTATCATAATAGCACAGGCATTCGCTACACCTATACTTAAAACAACAAACAAATTCCTAACAATATTGGAAATTTGTACTGCAGCTACTGCATCTGTGCTAATCCTTCCATAAGCTGCACAATACATACTCATACCAACTGACCAAAATAATTCATTTAAAATTACACTGGTAGTTGTATTAAAGTATTTAATAATAAAATCCTTTGATAAATCAAGCATTTCCTTTAACTTTGCGGATAATACTCCTTTTTTATAGTATATTGAACCAAGAATTATAAAAACTTCTATAATCCTTGCTGTTAATGTTGCATATGCTGCTCCTCTAATTCCTAATTCAGGAAATCCAAATTTCCCAAATATCAATAAATAATTAAATAGAGTATTGCACCCTAAAGATATACAACTAGCAACCATAGGAAGTTTTGTTTGCCCTATACTTCTAGAAGCAGCTCCATAGGAAAATGTTATAGCAGTTATTGGATAACTAAATACTATAATAACTAAATAACTTACACCCAAGTTTATAACTTCTTTATCTTCAGTAAAAAGTCTTATTAAAAAATTAGGAATTGAAATACCTGCAATAAAAAATAATAAACTAGCCCCAACTCCTAAAATCAAAGACAACCCTAAAATCTTCCTAATATTTTTCACATCTTTCTTACCCCAAAATTGTGCAGTAAAAATTGATGATCCACTATTGATACCAAATAAAATTAATGAATAAATGAAAAATATTTGATTTGCTAATGCAACTGCTGCTATATTAGTCTTACCTAGCTTACCTATCATAACTGTATCAACCATATTTAATGATGAAAATATTAGATTTTGAAATGCAATAGGTATAGCTATTGAAATCATAGTTTTATAAAAATCTCTGTTTAATCTATCTGTCAATACCATAATTTATCTCCACTCTTTCATCCTAATCGTTTGTTCTTCTTCCATCACCTAAGATGTTTATTTTTTCTCCTAAAAATGTTGGCTTTTTCTTTAATATATTTACATAAACAAAGTCTTTACATCTAGCTATAGACTCTCTTATTTTATACATCATCAATTTAGGATAAAAATGTTTATCAGAAGGTACGCCATAAGCTTCTATTCCAAGTTGTCTCCCTATATAAACAGCTCTTGGTAAATGGTATTCTTGCGTTACAACAATCATACTTTTTACTTCAAAAACATCTCTAGCCCTATAAATACTTTCATAAGTACTAAAACCAGCATGATCCATAAAAACATCTTTCTCATCAATCCCAGCTTCTAGTACATATTTCTTCATTGCATTGACTTCATCATAGTTTTTTCTTCCATGATCACCACTTAGTAATACTTTTTTTACTTTTCCTTCTTTATATAATTCAATCCCTACATCAAGTCTATCAGCTAGAATGTCTGAAACTCGTCCATTCTTATGTACTAATGCACCTAAGACTAAAGCAACATCTGCTTTAGGTATATTATCAATTTCATGTGTATAATTTTTTGCTAAAGATATTACTCTATAATTAATTAATCCAATAATTAACATCATAGAAATACATACTGTTATCCCAAATATTATCATTTTTTTCAATACTTTTTTCAGGCTATTCTCCCCTTTCATCATTATTTACTATAATCTATTTTATCATTATTACAAATATAGTAAAAGAGGGTACTTCAAAATGGCAAATTCCTAATTGTCTATTTTCGCCCATTTTGAAACACCCTTAAGATACTAACTCAACATATATTTATAAGCAATCCAGTTCTATTATTATTTTATTTTTAAAACAGTCTTATCCTTATCTAAATCTATTGTTAATTTAGAACCTTCTTTTATATTACCTTTAAGAAATTCTTCTGCCAATTCATCTTCAATATATCTTTGTATTGTTCTCCTCAAAGGTCTTGCTCCATACTTTTTGTCATAGCCTTTTTCTAAAATAAACTCTTTTAACTTGTCTGTAACTTCTATATCTATTTCTTTTTCAAGGGCTTCTTGTTTAACTTCCTTTAACATTAAATCAATTATTTGTTTTAACTCTTTTTTATTAAGGTGAGTAAACACTATACTTTCATCAACTCTGTTAAGAAATTCAGGTCTAAATGTATTTTTCAACATCTCTTTTATTTTTGTTTCTAAAACATTGTATCCATCATTTTCAAAACCTATAGAAGCAGATTTTAAACTAGTACCAACATTAGAAGTCATAACTATTACAGTATTATCAAAAAATACTGTTCTACCTTGACTATCAGTAAGTCTACCATCTTCTAAAATTTGCAAAAGCATATTGAATACATCTGGATGAGCTTTTTCTATTTCATCCATTAATATTACTGAATAAGGCTTTCTTCTAACTTTCTCAGTTAGCTGACCACCTTCATCATAACCTACATATCCAGGAGGTGATCCTATAAATTTTGATACTGTATGTTTCTCCATATATTCGGACATGTCTACACGAATAAGTGCTTCTTCACTTCCAAACAATTCACATGCTAATGCTTTTACAAGCTCTGTCTTACCGACACCTGTAGGTCCAACGAAAATGAATGAAGCTGGTTTCTTTTTCTTTTTAAAACCAGATCGGGTTCTTCTTATTGTTTTGGCTAAACTTCTTATAGCATTGTCTTGACCAATAACTCTTTCATGCAATTCATCTTCTAATTCTAATAATTTTTTAGCTTCCTGCTCAGTTATCTTTTGAACAGGTATATTAGTCCAAGATTCAATAACAAAAGCTATATCTTCAACAGTTAATTTAGTATATTCATCTTCATCTTTTAATAAATTAATTTTATCATTTATTTTGCATTCTTCCACCTTAAATAAAGCAGATTTTTCATAATCACCATTAGATGCTGCCTCTTCTTTTTTATTTAATAGGCTATTAAGCTCTTTTTTAAGCTTACTTAATTCAATAAGTTTTTTATTGACAAGATTTGCTTTAGAACCTGCTTCATCTATTACATCAATTGCTTTATCAGGTAAATATCTGTCAGTAATATATCTTTCAGATAATTTTGCAGCTGCATCTATGACTTCATCTGAAATTCTAATTTTGTGATAATCCTCATAATAATGTTTAATGCCTTTTAAAATTTCTATAGTTTCTTCTATTGTAGGTTCGTCAACTGTTACAGGTTGGAATCTTCTCTCAAGAGCTGTATCCTTTTCAATATGCTTCCTATACTCTTCAAAAGTAGTTGCGCCTAATATCTGTACCTCACCTCTAGCTAATGCAGGCTTCAAAATATTAGCAGCATTCATAACTCCTCCATGTACTTCTCCTGCACCCATTATATTATGAACCTCATCTATAACTAAAATTATATTACCGCTTTCTTTAGCTTCATTGATTATAGCTTTCATCCTACCTTCAAATTGGCCTCTAAATTGTGTGCCTGCTACAATAGCAGTCATATCTAACAGATATACTTCAGAGTTTTGTAGCTTTTCAGGGACTTGTCTTTCAAATATCCTAACAGCTAACCCTTCGGCTATAGCAGTCTTGCCTACACCTGGTTCTCCAATCAAAACAGGGTTATTTTTAGTTCGTCTATTTAAAATCTGAATAACTCTACCAATCTCTTTATCTCTACCAACAATCTTATCAACTTTGCCTTCTTTAGCAAGTCTCGTTAAATTACTACCATATTTATCTAGGTTTTTTCTCTTTTTATCTTCTTTGCTTTTAGATTTTTGTTTATCATTCTTTTTATTTTTACTTTCATAAGAAGATTCTTTTTTATCTGAAATACTATCTTTATTAAACATATTACCAAAAATCTCATTGAGAGATTCGCCTTCCGCTAATTCTTCCATGTCTACATCTGAAAACATTCCATTCATTTGCTCAGTTATATTATCTATATCTTCAGGTGACATACCGGTTTGTTGAAACATTTGATCCAAAACAGGAAGACCCATTTTTTTAGCACATTCAATACAAAGTCCTTGCATTTCAGTCTTACCATTTTCAACTTTTGTAGTAAATATCACAGCTACATTCTTTTTACAAATAGAACATAATTTCATAATAATCAACTCCATTTATTTGTATATTATACAGATAGTTAAAATTCCTGTTATCTTTCTCATCATTCAAACTATTAATACAGCTACTATTTTAAACTTAAATACTATTTACTATTATAACAAATCATATCTCTAATTAACATATATAGTATTATATTTAAATCAAACATAAGTATTGTTTTTATACATAATCCCAGATTATTCATAGAAAATTAATACTTATTGTTATTATTAACTCTTATTAAAATAAACATAATATTTAACCTAGATTATTCAAAGTTATATAAATAATCATAGTTTAAATATTCAAACTTCCTAACTATTATTACCCTATTATTATATAAGAATAACAAAATAATTGTAACTTAAATAAAAAACAATCTACTAAACCATCTAATTTTTCAATAATTATATTATTTCTGTTAAAATCTATTAATCCATCTTCTTTCTTATTTATCATTTTCCCAGATAAGATGGTCTTGAAACTCCTAAAATATTATCAATATTACTAAATAATTACTATTCCTTAAAGCATAGAATAAATCCTTCATTTTTGTCTCTTTTTTACTTTATTGTAACATGCGTTACCGATTTTATTGCTTTATATCATTATAATGTACTTAAATTAACAATACAAGGATGTACATTAATGAAAAGAAAAATAATTAACATATTAGTTTTTTATTTTTATAATTGCTATTTATTAATAAATATTAATGATTAATTATTTCGACATATTTCACTTAAATTCTATGGTAGTATATTCTTAAACTGTTAATATAATAGTTTATTAAAGATTACAAAGAGGTGTAATATGAAAAATATCCTTATAAAAAAATTAATAATTTTTATTATATTTAGTGGAATTGTTTTATTATCATTTAATTATACACATACATGGCATCTAATAAACCAAGTTCCTAAAAATGATTTTGATAGAGTTGAAATTCATGAGCTGCACTCGAATAATACCTATGTAATTAATGACAAAAATAAAATAGCCAATATATATAACTATCTATTTGATCGTAAATGTCAAAAAGTTGAAGGATGGTTTTCAAATGGACTTCATTATGATGGTGAAAATTACCGCTTAATATTTTTGAATAAAAAAGATTATTTGTTTATATATTTACTAGAACCTGATTATATCAAAATCGGAGATAAACCTTTTTTTGTAGACTCTAGCTTTGATTTTAAAACTTTAAATGAATACATAATGAATTAATAGGGAGGGTTTTATTGTGTGGTCAGTTTTCATAATAATCATACCTATCATCGTTATTTACCTCTTCGTTGATGCTTTTACCACGCTAAATAGTCTTGACGAAAAGTGTAATAACAAAAAGTTATCAAGCAAGCTAACTATATCTCAAAAAAAAGAACTGCTAAGAATAGACTCTTATTGGATATTTTTTGATATAGGTTTACTATTATTGTTTTTCTTATTGTTATTAGTCAAATATCAGTTTATATTTAATTTACAAATTCTATCTAGCATTACTCCATTTATGCTTACTATTACATGGTTTATAGTATTTATAGCAGGAAATTTAATATTTTATAAAAACACTAGACAAATATAAAAAACAAATCAAAATAAAACCAAAGTGTGTTTTATTTTAAAATACGCTTTGGTTTTACTTTATAATAAATCATAAACTTTGTAGTTATAGCTTGTTATTTTCTTGATAATTGTTAACAAATATTAATATTCATAATTCCGACATATTTACTAGTTTATTATGATATATTGTATATGAATTAAATATAAAAAGAGGTGCATAATGCAAAATAGAATATTAAAAAAGAAATTGTTACTTTTTACCCTATTCACTGTAATTATCTTATTGATATTTAATTATATACATCCATGGTATTTAAAAAATCAAGTTCCTGCAAATGATTTCTATGAAATACGAATATCCAAAACATTTTTTGAAGGTAATGATTTTTCTGAAAAGAAAATTATTGTTACTAATAAAGCTAAAATAGATGAACTCTACAATTATTTATTTAATCGAAAATGTACAAAAGTTAATATGTGGTTTAAAAACTTTTACACTTTTGACGGTCAAGATTTTTCCATATGCTTTATTGGTAAAAAAAATATTCTAAATGTATCTGTGTTAGAGCCTGATTACATCATCATTGAACGTGATCCTTATTTTATAGATGATGATTTTAGCTTTGATACCTTTATTAATATATATAAAGAAGAATAAAAAGGAGGAGCTTAAGAGGTGTGGTCAGTATTTATGGTAAGTATACCTTTATTACTTATTTATCTATTTGTTAATGCTATAATAACGCTAAACAATCTTGATGAAGAATGTAATCGTAGAAAAATATCTCTTGACAATAAATTTACAACAACTCAAAAAAGAAACCTTTTAAGAATAGATTCATATTGGACAATCTTTGATGCAACTTTACTTTCACTGCTCTTTTTCATATTATTGATCAGATACCAAATAATATTTAACACACAAATATTATCTAAAATAGCGCCATGTATACTTGTTATTACTTGGTTTTCAGTATTTTTAATTGGAAATATAATATTCTACATTCAAATAAAAAAATATAATAACAATTAAAATTACAAGGAGAGTTTTATTATGAGTGTTAATGTTTCACCTAGTGCTATTGCATTTTTATTGCAATTATTATCTACTTTTTTTCTATTAAGTATTATATTTTGTATTATATTTTTTACATACAAAATTCTTAAAAAATTACTCAGTAAATAGTCCATATTTTATTTCTTTCAATTAGTAATACTTTCATAAATACTATTAATTTTTATCGCTAAGCTTATATGCTCAATAAAGCCAAGGTTGCTTTCTTCCATATTTAGTATCTTCTTTGCTTTCATAATCCTATATCTTATAGTATTTTCATGTTGATAAAGAACTTTAGCTGTTTTTTTATAGTCGCCATCCATTTCAACAAAAGTATTAATTGTGTTAAAAATATCTGCATTGTTTTTATCATCAAAATCTTTGAAAGGCTTTACAAATTCAGCATATATTTGGTCAAACTCAATACTGTCTTTCATTAAATATAGTAAATTATTTATCTTTATATTTTTAGCCAACTTAAACACCTCATTTGCATAATATTAAGTATATTTCTTATAATTATACATTATTAATTGTAATATTTCTATACCAATTTATGATAAAAACTGTTTTCTTAATAATTTATACTATGTAATTTTGTATAAATATTGCTAATTATAAAGAAAGGGTTGGTAATATGAGAAAAAATATAGTCGTTATCTGCTTAGTAATAATTTCATTTGTATGTGGATATTTCTTTAATTCAACTTTTAATGAAATGAATTCTTCATCTGATAATAATCAATTAAGCTATAACATAGATACTTTTAAGAAGGTTAAAAATCTTATTGGTAAAGACTTTTATGTTGAAGGATATGAACAAATATTTAAAAATCAAACTGATATAGTATGTGTTCCAAATGGTATTGATGACAGGCAGGATTTAAAAGACGATGGTTTATATCATAGAAGTAAACATTACATATATAAAAATAAAAAAAACGGAGTAATAATTTTAATGAGCATAACAGCTAACAATAGAAATTCTAAAAGAAAAGAATGGCTGCATAGTATGGGATATAAACCTACAACACATAACTCTAATTCCAATAGATATAAAGATACCTATGATAAAATTTTTTCTAAATCTGAGGTTTATTTATACAGTTTCTCTGGCAGAGGTTACAATATTAGCCTTGTAGGTATATCTGATAACCCAAAACATGAATCAGTTTATACGCTAAATGAATTAGCTAAATTTACAGATATATTAGCACACTTTTTAGATGATCATAATTTATAGGTAAAATACTATTTTTAATGTCTTTAAAGTAACTAAATATGATTACCAAAATGAATATTTACTAATTATGTTTAAAAACCTTGCAGATATAACATCTACAAGGTTTACTTATACTTTTATTTAGCACCATTTATAAAGTTACTTTACTTCATACTAACATGATCCCCTCTATCAACAACAAGCTTCAACCCAATCTTAGCAATTTCTTTGGTTATAGCTTCTTTGTATTCAGCAGCTTCTAATCCACTTATATTTTTATTGTTATATAAAGTGTATTTCTCCCTTACTTCCTTAGGAGATAGATTTGGCATTATAACATTTGCTCCTGCTTTTAAGCCTAATTCTCTACCCTTTTCATGTATTGAATTTAGTGCTGTTGTTGCAGGTAACAATACCTCTGGTAATATTAATCTTACTAAAGCTAACATTATTAATGTCATATCTACACTACCAGCTTTCATATCTTTAAAAGGTGTATCTACATGTGGTATAAATGGTCCGAGTCCGACCATATGAGGACTTAGCTCTTTTAGAAACATCAAATCCTCTACCATGTTTTCAAGCTTTTGATAAGGTGAGCCTACCATAAACCCCGCTCCAACTTGATAACCAATCTCTTTTAAATTATAAAGGCATTTTTTCCTATTTTCTAAAGTTTGCTCACTTGGATGCAGCTTTTTATAATGTGCTGCCTGAGCTGTTTCATGCCTCAACAAAAATCTATCCGCTCCTGCATCAAAAAACATCTTATAGGACTCGTAACTCTTCTCGCCTATAGAAAGAGTTATTGCACACTCTGGATATTTATCTTTTATAACACTAACTATTTCCTTGATTTTATTATCTGTAAAATAAGCATCCTCTCCACCTTGCAGGACAAAGGTTCTAAAGCCAGCTTTATATCCATAGTCACAACACTTTAATAATTCATTAAGAGATAATCTATATCTATCAGCATTATTGTTACTTCTTCTAATACCACAATAATAACAATTGCTTTTACAGTAATTTGTGAATTCTATTAATCCCCTAAAAAAAACTACTCTGCCATATACTTCATCTCTTTTTTTACAGGCTTGCTCAAACAAATAATCTTTTGTTTCTTCATCTATTTTATTTATAAATTCTAATAACTCTTTTTTATTAAATTCTTGGTTATTAAATAGCTTATCTACAAATTGTTTCATATCAGTTTACCTCATTCCAAGCTTTTTTAGCTTCTGGAAATGGCTCTAATGCTCTATCTAATATGCCATGTATATAAGCAATAAAAACACCGTAGTTTACTATAGGAACTCCTAGTTTTCTAACACTATCTATTCTATTAACCATTCCAGCTCTGTTCAGCATGCACCCACCGCAGTGTATTATTAGAGAATATTTCTTAACCTCCTCTGTAAAGCCTGTACCCGATGAAAATTCAAACTCCAGTTTTTTTCCAGTTCTTTCCAGTAACCATCTCGGAATCTTTACTTTTCCTATATCATCATCTTGTCTATGATGAGTACAAGCCTCAGATATTAGTATCTTATCTCCATCTTTTAAGCTATCAATAGCTTTGGCTCCCTTAATAAGCTCTATCAAATCACCTTTGAATCTTGCAAACAAAATAGAAAACGATGTCAGTGGTATATTATCAGGTGTATCTTTAGAAACTTTTTCAAAAGCTTGTGAATCTGTAATAACTAATTTTGCTTTTTCTTTTAATCCCTCTAAAGCTTCCTTTAACTCACTTTCCTTAACTACTACTGATATAGCATTATGGTCTAGTATGTCTCTGATAGTTTGCTGTTGAGGCAAAATAAGTCTCCCTTTTGGAGCGGCTTTATCAATTGGAGTTACTAAAATAACAAAGTCTGTTGGCTTAATTAAATCACCTACTAGCTTTAATTTATTTTTTTCCTGGGGTTTTATTTCAATAATTTTTTCTTTTAATTCTTCAATACCTTTTCTCTTTATTGCTGATACAGGAGCTATTTCAACATCTAATTGCTTACTCAACTTTTTAATATCTATTTTATCTATATCTATTAAGTCAATTTTATTTAAAACAATCGCTAAAGGGATTTTTTTAGCTTTTATTTTTTCTATTAAATCTTTTTCATAATCTGTTATTCCCTGCTTTGCATCAACTATTATTAAAGCTACATCTGTCTTATTTAAAACTTGTAATGATTTTTTAACACGAAGCTCACCTAGACTTCCAAAATCGTCTATTCCTGCTGTATCGATAATCACACATGGACCTATAGGCAATATTTCCATAGATTTATAAACTGGATCAGTCGTAGTTCCCTTAACCTCTGATACTATAGCTATGTCCTGATTTGTTATTGCATTAATCACACTAGATTTTCCCGCATTTCTCTTTCCGAATAACGCTATATGAACTCTATTAGACCGTGGAGTTTCATTTAGACTCATTTTATTACACCTCCATTAAAAATGCATCTCCTACTCTATACTATTTTAGGAGCAAGCATTGTTTTACTTTACTTCATACCTCATTTTCATTCCTAAGAATAAGTGAATTCACAAAAATCATAGATTTCTTTTTTCTACTCATAAGTAAGCAACTCATGAATCATATATTTTAGTTCCTGCTTAAAATCAAGTTATGGATAATAAAAAACTCCCAAAAAGGAAGTTATATATTCTAAGCTCCCTTTCAGATTAGAAAAATCTTCTCTGGTAGGTAATAATTTAGCACAAATAACTAAAGAGATATCTCTAGATATTTGAAACATAGATTGTTTATATTTTATCAATCAGTGTTTCAAAAGTCAATATTTATGGGCACATTTATGGCATATCAAATATTGAGAATAATAATAAAATGCTTATCATATCGACATAATTCATCATATTTCTATTATTTTTATGTTTGTTCGACTAATTCTATTGCCAATTTATATCAATTTAAATATAATATAATATAAACAATCTATTAAAAATTATTTTTTTGAAATACATTACGGAATTTATATCTATTTTTTTAAAGTTTAAAATTTCCTAGATTTTAAACCATCATACATATTAAATCGTTAAGGTAAATTCATCCAATTGGTTCGGGAATTTAAAATTATCACCTATTATAACAAGCTTTTAATCATTCAAAAAACACTATAATTTTTCTATTTTAATGCATTGCATAGTTAACATTTTTTTATTACTATTTTTCTCAGATTATAAATATCTTTAACCCTGATTATTCATATAACTTTAAATAACATGTGTATAGTTAAACAGAATACTTAATTTTATCGTTACTCATTCAAAAGAATGAGTTTCATTAATAAATTTATTTAATTTTTATAAATTTTCTGGGTTTAACATAAAAAATATTTAAGGAGGTTTATAATGAATCTAAGAAATAAAATGCTTTGCTTTATTTTAATTCCTGTAATAATAATATTCACTGCATTAAGCTTTTATAATGGCTTTACAATGTATACCACGCAAGAAAAAGAATCTCTTGCACTTGCAGAAACACTTTCGCAAAAACAATCAAAAGAATTTGATAAGTTTTTTAATATGAAAATCAATACTGCTAGAAGTATTAGAAATACTATTGTAACCATGAAAAAATTAAATAACGTAGACAGAAATGAAATAATCAAATTATTAGAAGAAACACTATCACAAGATTCAAACTTAATAGGTGTATGGACATGTTGGGAACCAAATGCTCTTGATGGTAAAGACTTACAAAATGCTAATACTATTAATCATGATTCAACTGGAAGTTTTATACCTTACAGTTTCAAGTCAAATGGTTCAATATCTACAGAAGCTCTTGTAGATTATTCTTCACTTCCTTATTATACCACACCAATAAAAACAGGTAAGGAAGTTATTACAGAACCCTTTTATTATAATGTAGATGGTGTTAACACTTTATTAGTAACAATATCTGTTCCAATAACATTTGACAACAAAACTGTTGGTGTAATAGGACTTGACATATCTTTAAATGAATTGCAATCTATTCAAATAAAGGATTCTTTATTTGAGGGTACTTATGGAGAGCTAGTATCAAATGAAGGTACATGGGTTATATCTCATACTCCTGAAAATATAGGTGAAATTAATAAGCACTTAGTTGAATCTGGTAAAATAAATGATATACAGTCAGCAAATTCATTTCATTATAATGAAGTATATGATGATAAAGAATACCTCGAATATTTTACACCTGTAGTTATAGGAAATTCAACTACTCCTTGGTCATATTGCGCTGTTATACCTAAATCTTCAATATATTCTAAAATAAATCATATGATTTTTATAATTGCAATATTTTGTGCAATAGCAGTTATAATACTTGGTTTGATTACATTTTTTATTGTTAATAGAATTTCAAAGGCAATAAAATTTTCTGTTATACATGCTGGTACTTTAGCAAAAGGGGATTTTACAAACAGTATAGATGCTAAATTTTTAAATAGAAAAGACGAAATAGGCCATTTATGCAGTTCTTTTGAAAATATTAATACTAGTCTAAAGCTTTTAATTAAAGATGTATTGAATATAGTTCATAGTATATCTGCATCCTCAGAAGAATTAGCTTCTGCAGCAAATCAAACAGCTATAGCATCAGAGGAAATCTCTAAAACTGTTGAAGATATAGCAAAAGGTGCTAGCGAACAAGCTAAGGACACTGAGACTGGTTCGCAAAATGTTCAAATTATGGAGGATTTGATAAATAAAAATACAATAACAATTGGACAATTAATGAAAGCCTCAGATAATGTAAATAGTCGAGTTATTGAAGGTCTTGAAATAATGAATGAATTAAATGAAACTGCTAATGAAACTGAAAAAATTACTTCTGAAGTATCAGATATAGTAATATTAACAAATCAAAGCTCTGAAAAAATAAAAGAAGCAAGTATGATGATTGCAACTATAACTGAGCAAACAAATCTATTAGCGTTGAATGCTGCTATAGAAGCTGCTAGAGCTGGTGATGCTGGTAAAGGTTTTGCAGTTGTTGCTGATGAAATAAGAAAATTATCCGAACAATCTACGGCTTTTACAAACTCCATCGATTCTATAGTAAACAATTTAATTGTTAATTCGCACAATGCAGTAAATGCAATAAAAACAGCTTCTTCAGCAATTGGTGAGCAAAAAAATAATGTTACCAAAGCTGTTTTGAGTTTCAATGCTATATCTGAATCTATTGGAGGTTCTATAACACTTATTGAAAATATATATAAAGCTAGTGAGGACATAAATGGTCAAATTTCATTGTTGTTAGATTTGATACAGAGTCTATCTGCTGTGGCTGAGCAAAATGCAGCTGGAACAGAACAAGCATCTGCTGCTTCCGAAGAACAAACAGCAACAATACAAGAAATCTCAACTGCAACAGAAAAGCTTGCTGAGTTAGCTGGAGATTTACAAAACTCTGTAAGTAAATTTAAAATATAACTATGATGTTGTAAAACCGTTCAAAAACTTAATAACTAAAGATTAGCACAAGCTTTATAGTTCTTTTATAATAAAGCTTTGAAGGTAAATAATGTATTTGATAAATTATTTTAGTTCTTTACTATATACGAGGGAGACATGCATGCAGGAATCTTTTTCATCACGGTGGTATACGAGTTTTTTCTGATTATAAGTAAAAGGAAAAAACTGTCGCACCAATTCCCTTAGAAAGAAACCTTGTATGTCTCCTAGTAATTTTATTATTGCAATTTTCTTGGCTCTTTTATTATAATACTGAAGATAAAGTATTGATAGATATAATAATTTCTTAGTATAAATCTATATAAATTGTAAAATTGTAAAAACTTGATAACAAATGATTTATCAAGTTTTTTAGTTTATACTATTATTTTCAAAATATTTTATACCCTACTATCAACAAAAATGGTAAAATATTAAATGGAGGTTATTTTAAAATCACCTCTTTGTTTTTAAATTTGAAAGGAAGTGAACTTATTTTGAGGTACTTACTCAATCGTTCAGTACTAACTAGGTTTGTTATTTGTATCCTTTTCATTTTATTAATATCTAATACTGTTCTTGCTGAAAGTAATAATGTATTTATTGATGTTAAAGACACTGATTGGTATGCAAATAGTATAGATGAATTAGTCGAAAAAAAAATAATTAATGGTTATCCTGACAATACATTTAAACCTAATAATAATATAAATGTAGACGCTTTTCTAAAAATAGTAATCTCTTCTTTAGACTGTAAAGTCGAAAATAATGAAGATTATTGGGCTTTAGGTTATATACAAAAGGCTATCGACTTAGGCTTAGTAGATGAAGGTGAATTTATCAAATATAATAGACCTATATCACGTGGTGAAATGGCAAAAATTATTGTTAGATCAATTGAAAATGAAATTGATATTAATAATTTGACTGTTTATAAAACACTTATAACAGATTATGAAAACATAGATGCATCTTTACAAAAATATGTATTACAAGCTTTTTCAGAAGGAATTATTACTGGGTATCCTAATGGTGAATTTAAGCCAAATGAAAATGCTACAAGGGCTCAAGCCTGTATTATGATTATTAGAACTCTTGATGAATCAAAAAGAAAAATACCTACTATTCCTTTAGATTTATTATCTGAGTACCCTATTCTTGAGAAAAAAATGTATTTAAATAAAGAAAAGGAATATCTTGAATATGAAAAACATTTATATGACATCACAGCAAATACCGAAAATGAATTGCTTGCTTTAGAATTAGAAATAGATGACATAGAAAAAAATTTAGCAAAAATAGCTGATAATTTAATAAAAACTTATGAACCTTATATTTATGATAATGGAGATCAACATTTTGGTAAATATGAGAATAACACCTTTTATGGTAATACTTTATTCATACTTAAGGATGGTACAAAATTAGTATATACAAATTATAAAAACGATGTTGCAAATGGAAACGGTATGATAATTTGGAATGATGGTGATAAATATATAGGTAATTTTAAAGATAGTAAAAAACATGGTAAGGGAAAATATGTTTTCAATGATGGAAATGAATATATTGGATATTTTAAAGATAGTGATTTTGACGGAAAAGGATTATATAGATATGTCGACAATGAAAGATATATAGGTTCATTTAAACAAGACCAAAAATCAGGTATTGGTATATACTATTTTTCAAATGGAAACAAATATATAGGTGATTTTAAAAAGGATTTATTTGATGGTAAAGGCATATTTGTTTGTTCTAATAACAACAAAACAGACCTTCAAAAATATATAGGAAATTTTAAAAACGATAAAAGAATTGGTAACGGAATTAGTTACTGGAAAGATGGTTCTAAACATATTGGCTTTTATAACAATGATATAATTGAAAATAAACCTGGCTGCTATATCAACAGTAGTGGCGATATTTATATTAGAAATGAAGTTGTTTCTGAATCTATTGAACAAGGTAAATATATTTGGAACAATGGACTTACTTATATTGGACTATTTGATAAAGAACATAATCGTTTATGTGTAAATCCACAATATATATATAATGATGATACTATTTTTAATGAAACAGTGAATAAAATAATCGATAAAATAATTAAACCTGATATGTCTGATCTTAAAAAAGAAAAAGCAATACACAATTATCTTATAAAGAATACTGTTTATTACAAATATGAGGATATGGGTATAGATAACATTCCAGAATATTGTCATACGGCTTTTGGAGTTTTAGTATTAGGTACAGGCGTTTGTGATGGCTATGCAGAAGCTGCTAATATACTTTTAAATAAGGTAGGTATAGAATCTAAGCTTGTTTTTGGATATGCAAAAAATACAGAAATAACTGATGATGCTATAGGTCATGCATGGAATTTAGTTAAAATCAATAACAAATACTATCATTTAGATGTAACTTGGGATGATAATGATGAAAATAATAAAATATATTATGACTTTTTTAATCTAACTGAAAAAGAAATTCAAAAAACTCATAAATGGTAATAGAATAACTAAGTGAGAGTCTAAGCATATGGGGACTCTACCCCACAGCTTAGACTCCTACTTAAAAAATCACATTATATCACTACTATTTTTAAATTTATACATTATATGCGCAAATAATAGCGAGCTTAATATCCCGATATAAATCGAACTTATTTTATCAAAGCCAAAAAGTATCCATAAGATACTAAAAACTGGTCCAATTATAATATGTAATATTTCATATTTTCTGATTATATATTTTTTACAATATAAAGAAATTAAAACTGGTACAAATACTGGTGTTGCTCTGAAAATCATTGAAAGAAATCCCCATCCAAGAATTAAGGAATTTTCATTTGCTATAACTATGAAATAGATTATAGATATTATTGCTATTATAATAAATCTTAATTTTTTTATATTAGAGCTGTCTTTATCAGTTTTGGGAAAATGTAGTACATCTTTTGATAATATTGTTGTGATACCAAGTGTCAAGCCAGCTCCTGTAGCTATTGAAGAAATTAAAACTGATGCAATAGAAAGACCCGCAACTATAGGATTAGTATGGTTTTTTACAAATAATATAAAAGCATCTCTAGCTATTATATTAGGATAATTCATTCTCATAAACATTCCTATCATTGTACATACAATCCCTACTGGCAAAATCAAAAATGAAGTAATTATACAACTTTTTTTCAGTACTTTTTTATCTTTAGCAGCCATTATAGTTTGGAAGTAAATTTGTGTTGAAAGCACCCCTAATATAGTAGATATCGGCAATGATAAATCTTTTATAAATCCGTTTGAGAATATATTAAACCATGGCTCATATGTAAAGGTATCTAGTGAAGCACTAATAAAATCATAACTACAAATAAGATATAATCCACATATAATGCTAGTAGAATATAAAAGTATTGTCTTTATTCCTCCAACTATTGTTCCACCCCAAAAGCCACCAAATATTACATAGCATGTTATTAATACACATACTATCAGGCTAGAAATATATATTTTAAAGTTTAACAAAGAATTAAATATAGATACTGAAGCAAGTACTTGTCCATTGATATGTATAAACATTCCTAGACATAATACAATGCTAGCCACTTTTTTAGCTCTTTGCCCAATATTGTTTCCAATTATCTGAGTTACAGTTATATATTCTTTTTTTTCTAAGAGTTTTCCATAAAAAACATATAACAATATACTTGATACACTAAGCCCTAGGGTAAACCATACAGCACCAATACCTCGCTCGTATGCCATTTGGCTTGTCCCAACTGTAGAAGCTCCACCTATAATAGCTCCCATAAGCATACTCAAAGTTCCTGTAGTACCTAATCTACCTCCTCCTATAAGAAAATCTTTAGAATTTTTAACTAATCTCTTACTCAAATATCCTGCTATTAATGTAATAAATATGGTTATATAAAAAACTGTTAATATCATACCGTCACCTTCTGTCTAAATTTATAAAAACCATAACCAATTAAATATATTCTATGTACATTTTGTTAATCCTCTAATGTGTTTTACTTATATGTAAAAATTACTCGTATATTTGTAATATATATATTTGTTAAACCTTTGTAATTTGAATCTACTCCAATTATTATAAAGGCTTCACCTCCATCATTTGTTTCAACTTCATATATACTCTCAAAACTCTTAAATTGATAAGCTTTATCTCTAGAATCAACTTTTGCTATGTTTCCTAATGTTCTCATATCAGTACCGCTAACAACCTTACTCCCTTTATCTATATTTATTCTGTAAAAACCTTCTTGTACAATTTTTTCTGGTTTTATATTAACTATTCCTGCTTTTACATATGTGTTTTCACCTAATAACCCTTCTGTAGGCTGATTCGTTGCTACTTGAAAAGATAATCTTGCCTTATATTTTGTATTTGCTTTTAAATCATCATTTTTAGTTAATTTTTTTGTAATATACATAAATAAACTATCTTTTCTATTATAGCCTTTAAGCATTAATCCATTAGCACTGTCTTCTCTTACAGGTACAAGTGAATGCTTAAATTCGAGTTCATAATTATCTTCATTATCTAATGGTAGATCTGCAAAATCACCTTCCCAACCTTCACTGTCATTTAATAAACAAAACAGTTTGTTAGCTGGATTTAATGATTTAATACTTTCATAATTCAGTTTCTCAATTTGAGCATTTTGACTGCTACAAGAGCATGTTAGCAACAATATAAGCGAAACAATAAATATCCATTTTACATCCTTCATATGAACCCTCCTCATATATTATAAATCTTGGTATTTGTATATTTATTGTTTTCATTTTGCTATATAATATGAATATTATAGTAATATTAAATAAATAATAACTACAATAATGTTATTAAGGGAGAGTTGTTATGGATAAATCAGATATAAAAGATGCTTCATATAATGCTGATAAGGAAATATTAAATATCGAACTTAACAATGGAGAAAAACATCAATATCATAAAGTACCAGCATTAGTTTATCAAGGTTTTTTAAATTCTGCTTATCAAACTGATTATATGTATAAATTATTAAATGAACATTATGAACACTACAAATACTAAACAATAAAATTATGCAATCGAGTAGGAGGTAATTGA
>NZ_LOHE01000063.1 GCF_001559865.1 Abyssisolibacter fermentans | reverse complement strand
TTATATGATACTACTTAATAAGTATACAAATCAAAAGGATATAGTGGTAGGAACACCTGTGCTTGGAAGACTAAATCCAATATATTACAACACTGTAGGAATGTTCGTTAATACTTTAGCCATAAAAAGTAGTGTAAAGGAAGAAATGAAAATAAGTAATTATTTAATAGAGCTAAAAAATAATATTCAGGAAGCCTTAGCAAATCAAGATTATCAATTTGATGAGCTAGTTCAAAAACTTCATATAAAACGTGGCTTAAATAGAAATCCACTTTTTGATACAATGTTTATTTGGCAAAATGACGGTTTTGGAGAAATTAACATAAATGATCTAGAAATCCAAAGTTATCAAATAGATCATAAAACAGCTAAATTTGATTTAAAACTAGAAGGGATAAAAGAAAAAGATGAAATAGTAATGTATTTAGAGTATTCAGTTGATTTATTTAAAAAATCTACGGCTGAAGGTATTACGAAACACTATTCAAATATACTGAAACAAATTACAATTCATTCTGATAGGAAGATATCGGATATTCAACTGATAACAGATACTCAAAAAGATAGAAAAGTACAAGAATTTAATGAGATTTTATAGATTATTTTAAATATGGCAACAAAATATAACATAGAGTTCCTGGATATTGATCAATTGTTTTTGGAAGAGATTAGGTTGGAATATTGTTTTTTTACTATACAATTAACAGATAAGGATTTGTTTATAATTTCATCATAAGGAGGACAATCAAATACGAGAATCTAAGAAAAAAATTAAGTGGCAATGATATAATGATTATACTAAATAAATACATACAAGGTAAACATGCTTTGTGTGTATTTATTTTTATTACAAATTTGTTGGAATTCAATTAATCACAAATAAAAATTACAATATAATACATAAAAGGTAATATTATTCGCACAAGTATACAATATACATACTTAATAAGAAAAAATATTCGACAAATTGAATATTTTTTCTTATTAAGATTTTCATATTTCTTCCAAATTAAAAATGAATTAAATTATAGATATAAAGTATCATATAAAACAATTGAACAGGCAAAAGTAAAATATTAACATACAAGTAAACTATAAATATAATAGTCATAAATATCAAAAAATATAAAATAATGACGAACGAAAAATAATAAAAAAAAAAGGAAATTGACACTTATTTAACAAATTTAATAAGCTATATCACATATGATAAATAGAAATTATAGTAAATATAAATAATTATGTAAAATAAATAACATCAATTCAAATACATGAATTTTTAATGAAATAAGAACTAATGCTTGATGTAAAAATAAATATAAATAAAATATTTACATTGAATTATTTGAACAAGCTTAATTTTCGAATCAAAAGTTATAAAATTCATTATCAATAATAAAATTAACAAACTAAGATATCAAGAGATTATAAACATCTTGAAAACTAATATAATGTGGCGATATCAGGATTTATGATTTGCATTTAAATTACTTAAATAAAAAATAAAATAGATATTTAATACAATATCACCAGGGGGGATAGAATGTTTAAACACGAAAGTAAGACTAGCAAAAACCTAATAGAATTTTTGCAAGAGAACAGTATTAAAAATTCTTCAAAAGGCATTAACTTTATTCAAACCGAGGAGCAAGATTTTTTATCTTATAGTGATCTCTACAATAAAGCTTTGATGACACTTAATGAATTACAGAAAAAAAATTTAAAACCGGGGGATGAATTAGTATTTCAACTAGATGATAATAAAGAATTACTAATAATTCTTTGGGCATGTGTATTAGGTGGTATCATACCAATTACTACTACTATTGCAGCTAATGAAGCAAGTAGAACAAAACTTATTAAAATATGGGAAAAATTAAATAACCCTTATTTAATTACCACCAATAAACAATATGAAAAGCTTAAAAAGAATACTTTTGGTAATTTGAAAGAAGTCTCAGATGTTGAGATTGAAGCAAGAATAATATTAAGTGATATTATTAATGTAAATGAAAAAAATGGTATTATACAAGAAATATGTCCTGATGATATTGCATATATTCAATTTTCATCTGGTTCAACAGGTGACCCTAAAGGTGTTGTTTTAACACATGAAAACGTGTTAACTAATTTAGAAACAATAACAAAAGCTTTAGAAATAACAGGTGATGATTGTATGCTAGGATGGATGCCTTTAACACATACTTTTGGTCTTTTAGGGTTTCATTTATTACCTTTGGTAAATGGTATTAATCAAAACATAATGACTACTAATACTTTTATAAAGACTCCATTACAATGGATTGATAAAGCTCATGAACATAAGGCAACTTTTTTAGCTTGCCCCAATTTTGCATTCAAACATTTCTTGTCATTTCTAACTGATGATGAGAAAGAAAATAAACGTTGGGATTTATCACATGTACGAGTAATTGTTAATGCAGCAGAACCTATATCAGCTGATTTGAACAATAAATTTTTCAATGAAATGTCTAGATGGGGATTAAAAGATAATATAGTTGTACCTTGCTATGGATTGACAGAGGCAGCTGCTATAGTAACAGTGTGCACAATAGGTAAAAAATTAAAATATTTAACACTTCACAGAGATTATATGTCTATTGGTCAGCAAGTAATGGAAGCTGGTAAGGATGAGGAACGTGGAGTAACTTTGGTGGATGTTGGACATGATTTCGACAGTTGTAAAATTAAAATTTGTGATAATGAAGATAATATACTCCCAGATAATGTTGTGGGTGAAATTTATATCAAAGGGAAAAATGTAACCAGTGGTTATTATAATAACTCTGAAGCTACAAAAAGCACAATAACTGAGGATGGATGGTTAAAAACAGGAGATTTGGGTTTCAAGCGAAATGGAGAACTATTTATATCTGGTAGAAAAAAGGAGATTATATTTGTTAATGGACAAAATTACTATCCGAATGATATCGAAGCGATTGCAAGTGAAATAAAAGGTGGAGAGTCTGGTAAAGTTGTTGTTTGTGGAATATATAATCCAAAACTAGAAAAAGATGATATTATCATGTTTATCTTGTTTGAAGATGATGTAGAGAAATTCGTATCAAAAGCTATAGAATTCAAGAAATATATCAATTTAAGTACAGGCTTAGTATTAAAACATGTTTTACCAATCAATAAAATACCAAAGACAATCAGTGGCAAAGTTCAAAGATACATGCTAAAAGAAGCATATAGCAAAGGTGAATATAAAGAGCTAGGTTTACATTTAGATAGATTAATTAAAGAAAAAATAGAGAGTCGTGATGTAGATTTACCAACAACTAAGCTAGAAATGCAATTAGTAAATATGTGGTCAAACATCCTTGGAATAAATAATATAGGTATAAACGATAATTTCTTTGAACTAGGTGGGAATTCGTTAAAGATAGCATCATTAATTAAGAAAATACATGAAACTTTAAATATTAGCTTAACAATGGGAGAAATATTTAATTTTCCAACAGTAAAAACATTATCAACTTATATAACAGATATTAAAACTAATAATTCATGTCAGACTGCTGCAGCATTGCAGGCAGAAGAGCTTGAATATTATCCCTTAGCAGCACCTCAGAAAAGAATTTATGTATTATGTAAATTTAATGAAAATAATTTGAGCTATAATACGCCTATAGCATTTAAAATTAAAGGAAATGTAAATATAAAGAGACTAAAAGCAGTATTAGACAAGTTAGTTAAACGACATGAAGCACTAAGAACTGGTTTTGTAAGCATTAATAATATACCTTATCAAAAGATTTATGATGAAGTTAAATTCAATGTAGAGGAAATTAATGCAAAGGGAAAAGCGGTAGAAGAAATAATAGAAGAATTTGTTAGACCTTTTGACTTAAACAAACCACCTCTTTTTAGAGTAGGTCTAGTTACTCTAGATGTAGATGATTATATTTTGATAGTTGACATGCATCATATTATTTTTGATGGACAATCGGCAAGAGTACTAGTAGATGAGATTACAAAACTTTGTAGTGGAAAAGAATTAAATGAACCTGTAGTTCAATACAAAGATTTTACAATG
>NZ_LOHE01000062.1 GCF_001559865.1 Abyssisolibacter fermentans | reverse complement strand
ATATATTATTTTTTAACCCTGATTATTCATATAACTCCCGATAATATGCTGTAAGTTTTTGAATTAGAAGATTTTAGTGTATTCTCGACATACCGAGTTGGTATGCCGAGAAGTTAATGGATATCTTATAAACATGAGCAGAGAACTAAAATCTATTGATTTTATGTGAATTGCTTACTCATTCGAAGAATGAGTTTCATTAATAAAAAGTATTTAATTTTCTATGAATAAACTGGGTTTAATTAACTAAAAAGATTGTGAGGAGTGTCTATTGTGGAAGATTTCACCAAAAGTGAAGTACCAAAAACTAAAATCATGTATTGGGAAAAAAAATTTAAAGAAATTAAGAATAAATTAGAATTGCCTACGGATTATGCTAGACAGCCAAATATAGTATCTGAAAATTCAGTATTGAGTATGGTTATTAAAGACGATTTAGCAAAGTCAATTCGAAACTTATGTTTAGAACTTAATGAAGAACCATTTATATTACTTTTAACTGTATTTAGGATTTTACTTTATCGATACACAGGTCAAGAGGATATAGCTTTTGGCTATAGCATGATAAATATGAAAACTGAAGAGTATGATGATAATGATGCAATAATATTAAAATCAAAGCTGCATGCCAATTTAACTTTTGAAGAATTACTTCATAAAATTAGTCAAGAATATAAAGAATGTAGTGAAAATTTGGACATGCCATTTAAAAAAATAAAAGATACTTTGCAATTACATAATGATTTAATTCAGGCTATGTTTGGTTTTTTTGAAGGTTCTAAAAACATAAGATATATTTTTAATAAAATAGATAAAGATTTTCCTAATCTTGAAATAAAAATAATAGTTAAAGAAGAAATCAAAAATGATGAAATTACTATGATTTGTGAATATAATAATAGCCTATTTGAAGAAACAACAATTCATAGGATGATGAAACACTATATTAATTTGTTAAAGGGAGTAATTAGAGATAAAAAGCAAAAGATATCAACCATAAAATTGCTAAGCGATCAAGAGAGAAATAAATTAATACATGAATGGAATGACACTAATATAGTATATTCGAATGTTAAGCCACTACATAATATATTTGAAGAACAGGTATTAAAAACACCACAGCAGACAGCTGTAATATGTGGCAAGGATAAAATAAGTTACTCAGAGCTTAATATAAAATCAAATAAACTTGCACATTGCTTAATGTCACTTGGTGTAAAACCAGATGTACCAGTTGGTGTTTGCATTGAAAGATCGGTAGATATGATAGTTGCATTAATGGGTATATTAAAAGCAGGAGGAGCATATTTACCAATGGAGGTTAATGCACCAGTAATAAGGAAAGAACAAATTTTTAATGATGCACATGCCTTAGTTTGCATCTCTCAAAAGCATCTTTTAAATAAGCTGCCTAAAAAAGATAATACTATATATGTTTACATAGATGAAGGTTTAAGCGATGATTATCCTTCATCTTCTCCTGAAATAGAGTTATCTGCAAAAAATTTGATTTCAATTTACTATACATCAGGTTCAACTGGTAAACCAAAGGGAGTATGTAGTACTCATGAAGGTTGGGTAAATAGAATGATGTGGATGCAGCAGCAGTATAAATTAGAAACAGGAGAAACAGTTTTACAAAAAACAACTCTTACATTTGATGATTCAGCTGTTGAGATATTTTGGCCGTTAATGGTGGGAGGGCGTATTGCTATGCTAGAGCCTGAACTTCACAAAGATCCACAAGCAATCTTAGATGCGGTAATAAAATATGATGTAGTGGTGTTGCATTTTGTACCAAGTATGTTGGTGTTATTTCTTGATGCTGTAAATGAAGACAACAGCAAAAAGTTGCAATATTTAAAGCACACCATTTCTAGTGGCGAAGCGTTGCGTCCTGAGCTAGTACGAACTTTTATGGAAAAGTTTAAAAATGTAAGTTTAAACAATCAATGGGGAGCTACAGAGGTTTCTATTGATTCAACACATTATGTTTGTAGAGATTGTGATACAAATGAAAATGCACCTGTATCAATTGGAAAACCTATATCAAATAATGCAGTTTATATATTAGATGAGTATTTAAATCCAGTACCTATTGGAGTAGCCGGTGATTTGTATTTAGGAGGTATTGGACTTGCAAGGGGTTATTTGAATCGTCCTGAATTGACTGAAAAAGTTTTTGTTGCTAACCCGTTTAAACAGGGAACACTTATGTATAATACGGGAGACAAGGGAAGATACTTACCTAATGGTTTGATACAATTTTTAGGACGTAAAGATCATCAAGTTAAAATTAGAGGTCAGCGTGTAGAACTTGGAGAGATAGAATCAGCTTTAGCAAGTCATAATTTGATAAAAGATTGTGCTGTAGTAGCTAATAAACATTCAGAAGGATATAGACTTTCAGCGTATTATGTAACTACTGATGAAGATGTAAAAGAAAAATTGTCAGTAGAATCTTTAAGGCAATATATGTCTGAGTTACTACCTGAGTATATGGTTCCTGGTAGATTTATAGGTATGGACAAACTACCTAAAACTTCAAGTGGCAAAATAGATAGAAAAAAATTAATAGATCCTAAAGAAGATAGACCTAATTTAGAAGAAGAATATGTAGCAGCACTTACGAATATCGAAAAAGTAATTGTGGATATATGGAAAGAAACAATGAATATAAGCAAAATAGGAGTAAATGATAATTTCTTTGATTTAGGGGGACATTCGCTTGATGGTACACGCATTATGTCTCGTGTAAATAAGCAATTTGGTATAAAAATACCGCTAAGGAAGCTATTCCAAACGTTAACTGTTAAAAAGCTTAGTGTAGAAGTTGATAAAACACTAGAAAAAAATAATAATAACATAAGTAATTCATTGATGAATAAATCTATTCCTATGTCATCTGAATTAAAAATATATACACTATCAAATGCTCAAAAAAGGTACTATTTTAAGTATCAATTTGCTCCTGAAAATGCTTGTGGAGTAGCTTTTGCAGCAGCAATTGAAGGAGATTTAAATAAAGAAGTATTTATGCAAGCTTTAAATAAATTAGTAGATAGACATGATATTATACGTACTACATTCAAAGAAATTGATGGTATACCATATCAAGTTATTCGTAATGAATTAGAGATTCCTTGTCATTATTATGACTTGACTGATTTAGATGAAAAAAAGCAAAAAGAAATTATAGCAGATAAGATTGATACAGAAAAAAATACTCCATTTGATTTTGTAAATGGGCCTTTATTTAAATTTTATTTATATAAGTTCAATGAACAAAAACATATTTTCATTCACAGTGTACATCCAATTTCATATGATAGTTGGTCAGTTAAAGTATTAACGAATGATTTAAGCGAATTATATAAAGTATGTAGTAATAAGGGAAAAATAAAAAATTTAAACCAAACATTACAATATATTGATTTTACAGCTTGGCAGGAAAAAATTTTAAATTCCGGAGAGATTAATGAACAAAAAGAATATTGGAGAGAAAAGTTATCAGATATTAAAGATCAGGCAAAGCTGCCTTCTGATGAGTTGGATTATTATGAACCTATGATTATTAGACGACCTGTTATAAATAAAGAATTAACTTCAAAATTAAAGGAGTTTTCGTCTTATCATAGAACTACACTACATTTAACATTGTTAGCGGGATTTAAAACATGGATGGCATTAGTAACAGGTAAAAATGATATAGTGATTTGTTCTCCTGCCTCAGGGAGAACTCATCCTCAATTAGAAGGTATTTTAGGACTAATGGTTAATCCTGTTGCTATTAGAACAAAATTCTATGGAAATCCTAACTGTTTGCAAATATTAGAGAATATAAAACAGACAGCATTACAAGCATATGCAAATCAAGATTATCCTATAGATCTTGTATTTCAGGATTTAAATGTAAGTCATGGACTGTATTCAGTAGTATTTGTAGGACAGAATGCACACGATAGTGTTGTTAAGTTAGATAATGAATTGTATTTGAAATATTATGATAAAGAGAATCAAACAGATATTAATAAAAGAAATCAAAATAAAAATAGATTATCAGATGATCCGCAAGGGCGAATGGATTTGCATATTGAAATGTTTGAAGAAACAGACGTGATTAGGTTCCGTGTTATGTATAATCCTATGAAGTTCAAGGCAGAGACAGTAGATCAGTTTTTTAAACAGTATGAGTTTGTATTAAATCAATTTGTAGAAAATTCTAATCTCAGACTTTCTCAAATTAAGTTACAAGATTTTGATGAAATAGACGAGTTGTTTATGTAATGGGGGATAAGTATGAAAGAGAAAAAAACAATAAAGAATTCTGATAATGATTCTAAAGAAAAATATATTTTATCAGAATCGGAGAAAAACAAACTTTTAATAGATTTTAATAATACAAAGCATTTTTACTCAAAAGATAAGACAATACATGAACTATTCGAAGAACAAGTAGATAAAACATCTGATGAAATAGCAGTAATATTTGAAGAAAATAAATTAACATATAGAGAGCTTAATCAAAGAGCGAATCAATTGGCAAGAACTCTAAGAGAAAATCAAGTAAAAACAGATGAAATAGTAGCAATAATGCTAGAGCGATCAATTGAAATGATAGTATGTATAATAGCTGTACTAAAAGCAGGAGGTGCATATCTGCCTATTGATTACAAATACCCTAAATCAAGAATAGAGTATATGTTAAAAGATAGTAATTCTAAATTAATATTGACACAAAATAGCTTAATAAATTTGATAAAAGATCTGCCCATAGATGTAATTAACGTTAAAAACAAAAGCAGTTATAAAGAGGATAATAGAAATTTATATAATATAAATAATCCAAATGACTTAATATACGTTATATATACTTCAGGAAGTACAGGTAAACCTAAGGGTGTAATGCTAGAACATAGATCAGTTGTAAATTATATAAAATTTGCTCAAGAGAATTATTTAGAAAATGGTATAGGTAATTTTCCGTTATTTACATCAATAGCTTTTGATTTAACGGTAACATCGATATATACACCATTATTATCAGGTAAAACAATAATAATATATAATGATGTAAATGATTTACCTTTAGAAAAAATAATTTATTCAAGGGCAGATGTTGTAAAGATGACACCTGCACATTTGAGTATTTTAAGTGAATTGGATATTAATAAAAGGAGCGTCAAAAAGCTTATTATTGGTGGAGAATATTTAACGAACCGGTTAGCTAAAAAAATTAATAATAAGTTTGATTCTGAAATAGAGATTTATAATGAATACGGCCCAACAGAAGTAACAGTAGGTTGTATAGTATATAAATATAGTGAGAATAATCAAAATGGTATATCAGTTCCAATAGGAAAACCTATTAATAATACTGAAGTGTATATACTTGACAAATCGTTAAGCTTAGTTCCTATAGGAGTAGAAGGAGAAATATATATAAGTGGAGATGGACTGGCAAGAGGTTATTTAAATAGACCGGATTTAACAAAAGAAAGATTTATAGACAACCCATTTGTGCCTAACGAAAAAATGTACAAAACAGGAGATAGGGCAAAATGGCGTGTAGATGGTAATATAGAGTTTTTAGGAAGAATAGATGACCAAGTTAAGATAAGGGGTTACAGAATAGAACTTGGAGAAATAGAAAATAAACTTATTAAACATGAAGACATAAATGAAGCTGTAGTATTGGCAAAAAAAGAAGATGAGAATAAGTTTTTATGTGCGTATGTAGTAGCAAAAAAAGAATTGACACATGTAAATATTAGAGAATATTTGTCCAAAGAACTGCCTGACTATATGATACCTTCATATATTACACAGCTAAATACATTACCATTAACATCAAATGGTAAAATTGATAAAAAAACACTGCTCGAAATTAAAGTTGAAGTAAATAAAGCATTAGAATATGCGGCACCAGAAGATGAAATTCAAAAAAAATTAGTAAAAATATGGGAAAAAACACTAAATATAAACAAGATAGGCATAAATGATAATTTCTTTGATTTAGGAGGACATTCATTAAAAGCAATGATACTGATATCAAAGATTCATAAGGAATTAAATATATCAATATCAGTAAATGAAATATTTAATGTTCCAACAATAAAAGAAATGTCTCAATATGTAATGAACTTAAATGAAGAAAAATATTATTCGTTAAAATCAGTAGAAAAAAAAGAATATTATGAATTGTCACCAGCTCAAAAAAGAATGTTTATCCTAAGTAGATTTAATAAAGATAGTACAAATTATAATACAACGTCAGTATTCAATCTTAATGGAAAATTAGATAAAGAAAGATTAAAAGATGCTTTAAAAGCATTAATTAATAGACACGAAGGTTTGAGAATAAGTTTTCATACAATAGAAGATGAACCCATGCAGAAAATAAATTGCTATGTGGATTTTGATATAGAATACTTTGATTTAGATAATTTAGAAGACAAAGCAATAAGAGAAAACATAGATAATATGATAAATAAATTTATTAGACCGTTTGATTTAAGCAAAGCACCATTGTTTAGAGCAAAACTTATAAAAATAGACAGCAATACACATATACTTATTACAGATATACATCATATAATATCAGATGGAGTATCACAAGAAATTTTAACATCAGAATTAATAAAACTATATTGCTTAAAAGAATTACCACATCAAAGAATTCAATACAAAGATTATGTTATGTGGCAGAAAGAACAAGTGAAAACAGATAAATATAAAAAACAGAAAGAATATTGGCTAGAATTATTTAAAGGAGAAATACCAATATTAAATATGCCAACAGATTATCAAAGACCAAAGATTCAAAGTTTTGAAGGAGATAGTGTTACTTTTGATATAGATAAAGAAACAAAAGAACAGTTGCAAAAAATTGCAAAAGAACATAATGCAACATTATATATGATTTTACTAGCAGCTTACAATACATTGCTGTACAAATATACAGGACAAGAGGATATAGTAATCGGTAGTCCAATAGTGGGCAGAACTCACTCAGACTTAGAAAATGTAGTAGGGATGTTCGTGAATACATTAGTCATGAGAAATTATCCAAAAGCAGATAAGACTTTTAAAGAATTTCTATTACAAGTAAAAGAAAATACTCTAAAAGCATTTAAAAATCAGGATTATCAATTTGATGATTTAGTATCAAAGCTAAATATAAAAAGAAATGCAAGCAGAAATCCATTATTTGACACAATGTTTGTAATGCAGAATAACAGTGTGAAAAAAGTACAATTAAATGATTTAATAATAAGTGAGCGTGGTGTAAAAAAAGACTCATCAAAATTTGATATGACATTAGAAGCAGTAGAAGTAGAAAACGGTATATCTTTCAATTTAGATTACTGCACTAAATTATATAAAAAAGAAACAATATATAGGCTAAATAAGCATTTTATAAATTTATTAAATCAAATAGCTAATAATCCTGAGATTAAAATTAATGAAATAGATGTATTAACACAAGAAGAAAAAAATCAGATGCTGACAGAGTTCAATAATACAAAGTCTTTTTATCCAAAGGAGAAGACAGTACATGAATTATTTGAAGAACAAGTGGAAAAAACACCAGAAGAAATAGCAGTAGTATACGAAGATAAGAAGATAACTTATAAAGAACTCAATGAAAAAGCTAATCAAATAGCAAGGATATTGCGGCTAAAAGGAGTAAAAGCAGATGAAGTAGTAGCTGTAATGCTAGAAAGATCAATAGATATGATAGTGTGTATAATGGCGGTGCTTAAAGCTGGCGGAGCATATATGCCAATTGATCCACAATACCCAAAAGCAAGAATAACATACATGATAAAAG
Organism: Abyssisolibacter fermentans; assembly: GCF_001559865.1. Classification (NCBI taxonomy): domain Bacteria; kingdom Bacillati; phylum Bacillota; class Clostridia; order Eubacteriales; family Clostridiaceae; genus Abyssisolibacter; species Abyssisolibacter fermentans. Next base: position 22,948 of record NZ_LOHE01000062.1, on the reverse strand, counting down.
ATAGTAATGTCAAAATACTTCTAACACAAAAAGATTTAATCAATATGGAAGATGATAATTTTGGAATAGAGATGGTTATTGTCGAGGATGAAATTATTCTTAGTCAAGATGGGACTAATTTGTGTAGTATCGGTAATCAAGATAGTTTAGTATATGTAATATATACATCCGGAAGCACAGGTAAGCCAAAAGGGGTAATGATAAAGAACTATAATGTTGTACATTTAATACATGGGTTGCAAGAAAGGATTTATAACAAATATAATGATAATCTTAAAATCGCATTAGTTGCACCGTATGTATTTGATGCATCTGTAAACCAGATATTTCCTTCATTATTATTAGGACATAGTTTGTTTATAGTACCTGAGCATGTTAGATTAAATGGGAATAATCTTATGAAGTATTATATTGAAAATTCAATAGAAATCACAGATGGAACACCTACTCATATAAAGATGTTATTAGAATCAAATCAAATAATTGAAGATGGAAAACTAAAAGAGTTTGTAATAGGAGGAGAAAGTTTATCACCTAAAATAGTAAAAAAATTCATAGATAAATTTAAAAATTATAAGCCTATTATAACAAACGTATATGGTCCAACAGAATGTTGTGATATAACAACTACGTATACTGTAAAATATGAAAAACTAAAACATATGGTAAATATGCCGATAGGAAAACCTATAACAAATGCTAAGGTATATATTACAAATAAAGACTTAAAACTACAACCAATAGGAGTACCTGGTGAACTATGTATATCAGGAGATGGGTTATCAAGAGGTTATTTGAACAGGCCACAACTTACAGAAGAAAAATTTATTTTGAATCCATTTGAACATGGAGTAAAAATGTATAGAACAGGAGATTTAGCTAGATGGCTACCAGATGGTAAAATAGAGTTTTTGGGAAGAATAGATAACCAAATAAAAATAAGGGGTTTTAGAATAGAACTTGGAGAAATAGAAAATAGCCTTTTAAAACATGAAGTTATAGAAAAAGCTGTAGTACTAGCAAGACAAGATGAAAAAGGTGATAAGTACTTATGTGGATATATAGTAGCAAAGAAAGAATTAACTGTATCAAGTCTTAGAGAATTTTTATCGAGTGAGTTACCTAACTATATGATTCCATCTTATTTTGTACAAATAAAAGAAATACCACTGAAATCGAACGGGAAAATTGATAGAACAGCATTAATGAATTTAAATACAATCATGACTACAGGAATAGAATATGAAGCTCCAACAAATGAAACTCAAAAGAAATTAGTGAGTATATATAAAGAGATATTGGGACTAAATAAAATAGGAATAAATGATAATTTCTTTGATTTAGGAGGACATTCATTAAAAGCAACAATTCTGATATCAAAGATTCATAAGGAATTTAACGTACAAATACAAATGCAAGAGATATTTACAGCATCAACCATAAAAGAAATATCTAAGTGTATTGATAATGCTAAAAAAAATATATATAGCTCTATAAGAAAGGTTGAAAAAAAAGCATATTATCCATTGTCCTCTGCTCAAAAAAGAATGTATGCAATAAATCAAATCAATAAAAATACTACTAACTATAATATGCCATCAGTATTTAATGTAGAAGGTAAACTAGATATATTAAAACTTAAAAAGGTATTTAAAGAATTAATATATAGGCATGAAAGTTTAAGGACAAGCTTTGATATAAGAAAAGAACAGCCTGTACAAATAATAAATGAAAAAATAGATTTTGAAATAGAGTATCAAGAATTAAATAATGCAAATGAGGAAAACAATGCTAGTATCACCAATATTGCTAGAGAATTTGTAAGACCATTTAATTTAGAAAAAGCTCCTTTAGTTAGGGTAGGTTTAGTAAAAGTAGATAAAGAAAAATATATTCTTATGATAGATATGCATCATATTATATCAGATGGAGTATCATCGACAATCTTAAAATCGGAACTTTCTAAGTTATATAATGGAGAAAAACTAGACAAAGTAAATATACAATATAAGGATTATGTGTTGTGGCAGCAGGAACAATTTCAAACAGCATACTTTAAAGAGCAGGAAAAATATTGGTTAGAAAAATTTAAAGGAGAATTACCTATTTTAAATTTGCCAACAGATTACAAAAGACCATCTGTACAAGGTTTTGAAGGTCATTGTATTGACTTTGCAATAGACAACGAATTAAAACAAAAGCTACTAAACATAGCAAAAGAAAATAATATAACGTTATATATGATCCTACTGGCAGCATACAATATACTGCTTTATAAATATACAGGACAAGAAGATATTATAATAGGAAGTCCGATAGCTGGAAGACAGCATGATGATTTAGAAAATATTATTGGTGTGTTTATAAATTCATTAGCTATGAGAAATTATCCTAACGGAGATAAAACATTCATAGAATTATTAAAAGAAGTACAGGAAAATTCACTAAAGGCATATGAAAATCAAGATTATCAATTTGAAGAGTTAGTAGAAAAACTTAAAATTAAAAGAGACATGAGCAGAAATCCTTTATTTGATACAATGTTTGTGCTGCAAAATTTGGATACAAGAGGATTGGAACTAGAAGGATTAAAAATCATACCATATGAATTTAAAACAGGAACATCTAAATTTGATATTCTGCTAAGGGCATTAGTACAAGAAAAAGGCATGAAATTCAATCTAGAGTGCAGTATTAGCTTATTTAAAATAGAAACTGTAAAAAGACTAAAAGATTATTTTATAAATATATTAAATGCAATAGCTGAGAATTCGACTATTAAGCTTAACGATATAAACATGATAACCGATAATGAAAGAAAGCGAATATTGTGTAATTTTAATAATACAAAAATAGCGTATCCAACTAACAAAACAGTTCATGAACTATTTGAAGAGCAGGCAAAAAAAATACCTGATGAAATAGCAGTAATATACGAAGATGATAAAATCACATATAAAGAGCTTAACGAAAAAGTTAATAAATTAGCAAGAACATTAAGAGATAAGAATATAAAGCATAATGATGTTGTAGCAATAATGACAGAAAGATCAGTTGAAATGATTGTGTGTATATTGAGTGTACTTAAAGCGGGCGGAGCATATTTGCCTGTTGATCCCAAATACCCTACAACAAGAATAAAATATATGCTGAATGACAGTAATGCCAAAATACTTTTAACACAAAATATTTTAATCAATACTAAAAGTTATGATTTTGACATAGAGACTGTTATTGTTGATGATGATAGCGCACTTAATCAAGACACCACTAATTTGTCTTCTTTCAGTAATCAAGATAGTTTAGTATATGTTATATATACATCAGGGAGTACGGGAAAACCAAAAGGAGTAATGATTAAAAACAATAATGTTGTAAATTTGGTATATGGGTTAGAAGAAAAAATCTATAAGAAATATCAAAACAGACTAAATATATCATTGGTAGCTCCATATGTTTTTGATGCTTCTGTAAAGCAAATATTTCCTTCGTTACTATTAGGACATAGTTTATATATAGTTCCAGAAGATGTGCGTTTAAGTGGATATGAGTTGCTAAATTATTATATTAAAAATTCAATTGAAATTACAGACGGTACACCTATGCACTTAAAGATGTTATCAGAATTGAAGCTTACAATAAAAGACACAAAGTTAAAGGAATTCTTAATAGGGGGAGAAAGTTTATCTCATACGGAAGTAATGAATTTCTTAAATAAGTTTGAAGACAATATGCCTGTAATAACGAATGTTTATGGACCTACAGAATGTTGTGATATAACAACAGTATATTCAGTAGATTATAATAAATTAAAACATATCATTAGCATACCTATAGGTAAACCTATAGCAAACGTTAATGTATATATCGTTGATAACAATTTGAATTTACAGCCTTTAGGGGTGCGGGGAGAATTATGTATATCAGGAAATGGATTATCAATAGGGTATCTTAATAGCCATGGACTTACGGAGAGAAAATTTATTAATAACCCATTTAATGATGGTACAAAAATGTATAGAACGGGAGATTTAGTAAAATGGCTTCCAGATGGGAATATAGAATTTTTAGGTAGAATGGACAATCAAGTAAAAATTAGGGGATATAGAATTGAACTAGGTGAAATTAAAATTGTACTTGAAAAATTCAAATCAATAAAATCAGCAGTTGTTTTGGTGAAAAAAGATAAATCTATAGGAGATCAACTTGTATCATATTTGGTTGTTAGGGAAGGATTAAAAATTAAACAGGAAGAGTTGAAAAATTATATTAAATCTAAATTACCAGCATATATGATTCCTACAAAGTTTACTATTATAGATAAGATACCATTAACTACAAATGGCAAAATAGACAAAAAAGAACTCGTGAGAATTAAAGGTGAACAAATAAATTTAAGTAATAATAATGAACCTAGTAATTGGATAGAAGAATTAATGATGAATATATGGACAGATATTTTAAAAGCTGAAAATGTAGGTGTAGATGATGAATTTTTTGAATTAGGAGGACATTCATTACTTGCAACTCGTCTTATTTCTAAAATTCGAAGTAGTTTTAAAGTAGATTTACCAATTAGTGATGTATTTGAATATACAACTATAGCTTCGTTATCTCGTAAAGTTCAAAAAGAAATGAAAAAAGGTCAAGGAATTAAAATATTAGAATTAAAAAAATTTGATTATAATAAAACCTTACCATTATCATTTGCTCAGCAGCGATTATGGTTTTATAATCAGCTTGAACCAAATAGTCCATTATATAATGTGCCTAAAATTATGAGAATGAATGGCAACTTGAAATTAAAAGCATTAGAAGATAGTTTTAATAAAGTTATTAATAGACATGAAATATTTAGAACTACTTTTAGAGAAATAGATGGTGAAGCAGTACAAGTAATTGACTCTAGTAAAAAAATAAAAATAGATATTTCAGATTTAAGGAGTTATTCGCAAAATGAAGTTGAAGATTTAGCCTTTAACATATGTAAAGAAAAAGTAAAGGAAGTATTCGACTTATCAAAGGGACCATTATTAAAAGTAAATTTATTATGGTTAAAAGACAAAGAATATATTTTAATTATAAATATGCACCATATAATTTGTGATGGTTGGTCTATAGGAAATATGTTACATGAGTTACAAGCATTTTATACAGCTTATATAAAAGAAAATAAAGAATGTTTGTTAGCAGATTTACCAATACAGTATGCAGATTTCACACTGTGGCAGCGTAAATGGCTACAAGGTGAATTATTAGAAAAAGGAATTGGATATTGGCAAAGAAAACTAAGTGGTAAACTGCCTATACTAGAGTTATCAACAAATAATAAGAGTATGCAAAACAATAAAAATGTAGGAGCTGTTTATGAATTTAGTATATCAAAACAGCTAAGTGATATTTTAAAAGAATTAAGTAGGAAAAAAGGAACAACTTTATTTATGACATTATTAGCTGCATTTAAAACATTATTATATCGCTATACAGAACAAACAGATATTATAATTGGAACACCTATTGCCAATCGAAATAGAAGTGAAGTTGAAAAATTAATAGGATTTTTTGTGAATACGTTAGTCTTACGTACTGACCTTAGTGGTAATCCAACCTTTGATGAATTATTATTTAAAGTTCGTGAGGTTGCATTAGAGGCATATATGCATCAAGATATTCCTTTTGAAAAAATAGTTGAAAAATTGAAACCAGAAAGACATGCTGATGTATCTCCTTTATTTCAAGTGATGTTTTCTTTGCAAAATACACCAGCAAAAGTAATAAAGCTGCCTGAATTAACTTTAAGGTCAATAGAAGTACACAATGAAAGTGCAAAATTTGATTTATATTTATCAATTGAAGAAAAAAAAGATGGCTTAAATGCATCTTTTGAATATAAAACAGACTTATTTGATGATAAAACTATTCAGTGTATAAGTGAAGATTACCAAACAATATTGGAGAATATAACAAAGAATCCACAGCAGCGTATATCTTCAATTCCTATGTGCTCAGATGTTGTGGATTTAGAATCATCAGATTTAGATGATATATTTGCATAATAAAGGAGGTTATTTTAGTGAACTATTTATCAAAAGAGAATGTACAAGAGATTATAGGTTTATCCCCTATACAAAAGCATATGTTATTAGAGAATGAAGAATCTTTAAGAAATATATTACAAATCAGTTATGAAATAAATGAAGCTATTGATAGAGAAAAGTTTCAAAATGCATGGGATTATGTAGTTAAATCTCACTCACCGCTAAGAACAATCTTTAGAAAACTAAAAAATCGTACAGTTCAAATTGTATTAAAAGAACGTCCGATTACACTGCAGGTGTGGGATTTAATTGAAAACGATGATGAAAAAAGCCTTAGTGTTATAGCTGAAGCATCAGGTAAACATTATCAAAAATTTAAGTTATCAGATGGACCTCTTTTACGTATCGGGTTGTTTATTATATCAAAAGAAAAATCACAGATTTTACTAACATATCATAAAAGTATACTTGATATTTGGAGTAGAGATTTAGTATTGCACGATGTTTTACTTGTTTATAATGCACTAAAAAAAGGTACAACTTTACCTAAATTGCAAAGAAATTCTTTTGCTGAATATACCGAGTGGTCAACACAGCAGGACTGGAGTCCAGCTCAAGAATTTTGGAAGGACCAACTTTTTGAATTTGAAGAAAAGAAATTACTTACTAAAGAAGTAAGTTATAAAGAAAATGCAGATAGAATTAGGACAACTACAACTTTACTTTCAGATGAGTTTATAAAATCTCTTAACGAACTTATGAGTAGTTATGGTATTACAAGCAAAGCCGTTATTTTAGGTACATGGTCTATTCTCATGAGCCTATATGGTCGTGAAAATGATGTTGTTTTTGGACTTAAGAGTTCAGGACGTAGTTTTGATTTAACAGATTCATATAATATGGTTGGACAATTTTCAAATAATTATCCGTTCAAAATTAATGTTGATAGCAATAAAAAAGTATATGATTTTTTGACTTTAATTCACGAGAAGTGTAATAAAATAAATAATTATTCTTATATATCTTTAAGAGATATTGAGTCTTATTGCGGAATATCTTCTCCATTGAACTTTGAATGTGAAATAGCTGTAAGAGAAAAAGAATTTGCTAATAATAATGAAGAATACTGCTTGGAAGAGAAAGATATAAAACAAAAAATAGATACACCACTTTATATCGAGGTTATTCAAGGTTCATCTTGGAAGGCTAGATTTACTTATGACTTGCTATCATATCCTAAAGAAATGATTGAGAGCATGAAGATTAGTTTTGGTACTATTTTGAAAAGTATAGCCCAAAATCCTACAGCATGTATTTCAGAACTAAATTTAATATCTGAAGATGAAAGACTAAGATTAAATGAAGATTTTAACAAAACTAGTATCAAAAGCCCTCAATTAGATATATTAATGCAGCAAGTATTTGAAAAACAGGTTGAGAAAAACCCAAAAGCAATTGCGGCTATTTATTCAGGTGAAAAGATTACCTATAGAGAATTAAACCAAAAGAGTAATCAATTAGCTCATTGGCTAAGAAATCAAAAATTTGGACGTGATGATTTAGCTTTACTATTTTTAGAACGTAGTATAGATATGTTAATAGGAATTATTGCAGTATTAAAGGCAGGTGGAGGATATGTTCCAATTGATAGTGCTTATCCTGATAAAAGACTACAAACTATATTAAATAATAGTAAAGCAAAGGTAATATTAACTCAAGATAAGCTTATAAATAGAAGCTTAAAGCTTAGTGATACTGCGGATTTTTCTCCATTAGTATTTGCAATAGATGAAAAAAATAATGAAACTGTTAAGTTACTTAGTGAATATTCAATTGATAATCCTGAATTTATAAATAAACCGGGAGATATAGTTAATGTATTTTTTACTTCAGGTTCTACAGGACAGCCAAAAGGTGCAATTATTGAACATGTTGGAATGCTAAATCACTTATGGTCTAAAATAAACTTGCTTGGACTTAATAATCAAAGTATAATAGCCCAAAATGCTTCCCACTGCTTTGATATATCGGTTTGGCAGTTTTTGGCACCCTTAATGGTAGGTGGGTGTGCAATAATATATAATAATGATGTATCTAAAGATCCAAAGGAACTATTTCTAAATATTCAAAGAGATGAAGTAACAGTTTTAGAAATGGTACCGGCAATGATGGAAATGTTCATACAAGAAATTGAAGAATTACAAATAGAAACAAGAAGTTTATCTAAGCTTGAGTATATAATATCTACAGGAGAAGGACTTCCTACAGTGCTTTCTAACAAGTGGCTTGAATTATATCCTAATATAAAAATGATTAATACATATGGAGCTACAGAATGTTCAGATGATACTAATCATTTAGTAATAGATAAGCCATCTAAAAGTGAGCTGAGCTATATACCACTTGGACAAGTAATTCCAAACTTTAAGATATATATTTTAGATAAATATAAGAGACAAGTTCCAATTAATTGTATAGGAGAAATTGGTTTAACAGGTATAGGAGTAGGTAGAGGATATTTAGGTGATGTAGAGCGAACTAAAAAAGCATTTGTCAAAAATCCATTTAACGATGGAATGGGCGATAGAATGTATTTAACAGGAGATTTGGGCAAATTCTTACCAGATGGCAAATTAGTATTTTGTGGAAGAAAAGATTTTCAAGTTAAAGTAAGGGGACATAGAATAGAGCTTGGTGAAATTGAATCTGCTATATTAAGGAATGATGAAGTTATTCAATGTGTTGCAATTATTAGACCTGATATAAGTGGTCAAAATCGTATTTTAGCTTATGTAGTAATAGAGAAAGAGATTGAAGAGAGTGTATTACGTGAATTTCTAAAAACACAGTTACCTAGTTACATGATTCCGGAACATATCATAGTACTTGATAAGCTGCCATTAAGCACTAATGGCAAAGTAAATCGGAAAATGCTTCCTGAACCTAAATTGGAAAAATCAGGTCGCAAATTTACTAAACCTAGTGACCCTATAGAAAAGGCTTTAGTTGATATATGGGAAGAAATTTTACAGCAATCTAATATTGGAGTTGATGATAACTTTTTTGATATAGGAGGACATTCACTTAAAACTATTCAATTAAGGTCAAGAATTAAACAGTATTTTAAAGTAGATATAACTCTAAAGAAATTATTTGAATACCAAACAATTAGTGAACTTGCTTTGATTATTAAGGAAATGAAAACTCAAAAGCAGGATATGTTTGTTAATTCAATTTCAAAACATAAAGAATCAGATTATTATCCTTTGACACATGCACAGAAAAGGCTATTTTTCTTACAGCATCTAGAACCTAATAATTATTCGTATAATATGCCTGCTTACTTTGAAGTAGAAGGTGAAATAAACATAGAAGCATTCAAAAAAACTTTTAATACTATCATACAGCGTCACAATGCATTAAGAACAAATTTTAGAACATTAAACGGACAGCCTGTTCAGTATATATCAAAACAAAAAGAAAATTTATTTGAATTAATAGATTTAAGTAATAATAAAGAAGAATATAAATCACAAAAACTACATGAAATAATTATAAAAGAATCAAAACATTGTTATAACTTAGAGAAAGACAACCTCTTGAGAATAAAACTAATAAAATTAGAAAAAGACAGATTTATGTTGATACTTAATAAGCATCACATAATTAGTGACAAGTGGTCATGGAATATTTTGACAAGAGAATTTTCTGTTTTATATCAAATATGTTGTAATAATGAACCCAATAATTTAGAACCGTTATCTATACAGTATACTGATTATGTATATTGGGTAGAAGAATACATGAAGAGCAATCAATTCAATGAAGATGAAAATTATTGGATTAATGAATTAAAAGGTAATTTACCAGTATTAAATTTACCAACTGACTATCTTCGTCCATCAATTATGTCTTACAGAGGAAGCAATCAAGTTATAAAAATAGATAAAGAAGTTTATGAAAGAATAAAGGAAATTTGCAAGAAACATGAGATTACATTATTCATGGCTTTATTGAGCATAACAGGTATATTTTTATCAAAGCTAAGTGGTAGTGAGGATATAATAATAGGTACTCCTGAAGCAGGTAGAAATCAACTGGAATTAGAAGATATAATAGGATTTTTTATTAATACATTAACATTACGTCTTGATTTAAGCAGTAATCCTACATTTACTGAAATGTTAAATAGAGTTAAAGAAAAGACTATTAATACATACGAACATAAAGATTATCCTTTTGATTTGTTGGTAGAAAAGATAAATCCTGTACGTGATATGAGCAGAAATCCTATATTTTCAACATCATTCCAAGTTGTTAATGAGACTGAAAATGTAGACATTCAAATTGAAGGATTAAAATTTAAACAATATCAAGTTCAAAACAATACATCAAAATTTGATCAAAGTATTTCTTTTGTAGAGACTAAAGAAGGATTAGATTGTTATTTTGAATATAACAGTGATTTATATAAGGAAACAACAATAAAACGTTGGTTAGGTTATTTGAAAACAATGTTAAGTAATATTTGTAATAATGTAAAACAAAATATTAATGATATTGACATAATGACTAGCGAGGAGAAAAAACAATTACTAGTTGAATGGAATGATACAAAATTTGATTTTCCAAAAGATGATTTAATTCATAAATTAATAGAAAAGCAAGCAAAAAGGAATTCTGACAAGATTGCTGTTATATATAAAGACGAAAAAATAACATATAAACAATTAAATGATAGAGCAAATCAATTGGCAAGATATCTTATTAATCAAGGTTTAAAAACAGGGATGTTTGTAGGAATTTGCATGGATCGTTCTATAGAAATGGTGATAGGAATATTAGGTATATTAAAAGCAGGTGGGGTATATGTTCCAATGAATCCTAATTATCCAAAAGAAAGACTTGATTTTATGCTTAGAGACACTAATCTTGAAATTTTAATTGTTAAAGATACAAATTTAACATGGTTATCTGAACTCAATATCAAGTTAATATGTATGGACAAAGAGAAAGAAATCATCATAAGTAATACAAAAGATAGCTTGCTTAATGATTTTAGTAGTGATAATTTAGCATATGTTATATATACATCAGGGTCTACAGGAACACCTAAAGGGGTACAAATTTCTCATAACAATGTAGTTAACTTTTTGTATTCTATGCAAAATAAACCGGGGATAACTAATGAAGATATATTATTTTCAGTAACAAGTATTTCATTTGATATTGCAGGACTTGAAATCTTTTTACCTCTTATTACAGGAGCAAAATTAGTAATTGCAGATTCAATAGTAGCTGTAGATGGATATATGTTATCAGAAAATCTAAAAAACTCAAAAGCTACAATAATGCAAGCCACACCTGTAACATGGCGTATGTTATTGGAGACAGGATGGAAAAATGAAGAAGGAATAAAAATTCTCTGTGGAGGAGAAAAGATGCCTGCTGACTTGGCTAGAGAATTATCAATCAATAATGCAGAAATTTGGAACCTCTATGGACCTACTGAAACTACTATTTGGTCGACAGTATTTAAAATTAATTCAGTAGAATGTAATACAGTTCCAATTGGTAAGCCTATTAATAATACACAAGTATATATATTGGATAAAAAATTAAGCCCAGTGCCAATAGGTGTAGTTGGAGAACTTTATATTGGAGGGGCAGGAGTTTCTAGTAGAGGATATATAAATAGAGAGGAGCTTACTAATAAAAAGTTTACTCCTAATCCTAACAAAAATGGATCAAGCATGTACAGAACAGGTGATTTAGCAAAATATTTACCTGATGGGAACATAGAGTTTTTAGGAAGGATTGACAATCAAGTAAAAATTAGAGGTTTTCGTATTGAATTAGGAGAAATTGAAAATGTGCTAATAGAGTATTCAAAGTTAAAAGAAGTAGCTGTAATAGATAGAGAAGATTCAAATGGAGTGAAAGCTTTAGCAGCATACGTAGTTCCAAAAGATGGACAAGAGATTGCAACTGTAGAATTATATAATTATGTGAAAAGAAAATTACCTGAGTATATGGTACCGTCATGGTTTATAGTTCTTAAAGAGTTACCTCTTACAGCTAATCGTAAAATTGATTATTTGTCTCTGCCTAGTCCAAATGAAGCTGTCTATAATAGCATGGACAAAGCTAATCCTCGTGACAAAATTGAGTTAGAGATGTTAAGAATTTGGCAGGATGTTTTAAAAATAGAGAACATAAGTATATTTGATAACTTCTTTACAATAGGTGGAAATTCAATGATTGTTATGATACTTATGGATAAAATAAATAATTACTTTAATATTGAACTGCCTCTTTCACAACTTTTTTATTCACAAACAATAGCAGAGTTATCAGAAGTAATTAGAGGAAACACTAAAATATCAAATGAGTGTGTAATACCTATTCAAAAAGGTAGTGAAACTAATAATCCTCTATTTTTAATTCATCCGCATGGTGGAGGAGCGTATTGCTATTATGATCTTGTAAGAGCTTTAGGAACAGAGAGAACAGTGTATGGAATCCAATCAGTTGGAATGTATTCAAATGAGGAGCCAATTTCTTCAATTTCATTGATTGCAAAACGCTATTTACAAGAAATAAGAAGAGTATCACCAAAAGGACCATATAATATTGCTGGTTGGTCTTTTGGCGGAATAGTAGCTTTTGAAGTTGCACGGCGATTAGAATTCATAGGGGAAGAAGTTGAATTCTTAGGAATACTAGATGCGCAATTACCAATAAGAATTAAAGAAGAAAAAGCTGATATTGAAGAAAAATTACCTTTTTATATTGAATATGCAATGCTGATTGGTATAGACAAAATTCAATTACAAGGTCTTAATGAAGAAAAAGTCTTTGAATATGTGTTAAACTATGGCAAAAAAGTGAAATATTTTCCACAAGATACTACTATTGAAGCAGTTCGCAATATAATGAAAATTATGATTAATAACAGTCTTGCACTCAAAAAGTATCACTATGAAGGTAAAATAGAATCAGATATTCACTTATATTATGTTAAAGAAGAGGCAATTAATCCAGAACATTCATTAATAAATCCACAATCATGGTATGAGAACACATCAGGAGAATTGTATTTAACAGCAGTTGCAGGAAACCATAATACTATGTTACAGAGACCAAATGTAGTTACTTTAGCAGAAAAAATAAAAGAGAGTTTAAAAAAACTTAGAGCAAGTAAAATATCTTAAAGATAAAAAATATTTTCGGACTGCAATTTAAGCAGTCCGAAGGAATTAAAATTAGGTGATAAATTATCTGAGGATTTGCTCTATATATAACATAGAGTAGATTTAATAGCTTGTAATAAAGGAAGTGATATGTATGAGGGCTGATTATAATATAAAAAAACAAAAAGAGTTGATATCAACATATAGAAATATAGGTGAAGGAAGCTCATTTGGGACATTTGGAGAGTTACTTCAGGGAGTACTTTGTGATAATGGAAAAAATTTTTTGGTTACATTCCCAATAAAAAGTTTTTCAAGAGCTACTTTGGTTTTCAAATCATCAATAAAGACATTGACTGTTCATCCATCATATAAAACAAAATCATTAAGATTAGCTAAAATGTTGATGACGTATTTTGGAATACCAGTGAAGGGAAGATTAATTATTGATAGTGATATTGAAGTTGGGAAGGGATTAGCTAGCTCTTCAGCTGACTTAGTAGCAACTGCTAGATCTATAGAGTCTTGTTTTGGTATAAATATTTCAAATGAATTACTTCAGAGCTTTATGAACAAAATCGAACCTTCTGATGGAGTTATGTATCCAGGAGTTGTGTCTTATTATCATCGCGATGCGAAGCTTATTGAATTTTTAGGAGAATTACCTCCTATTACTATACTTGGAATTGATGAAGGAGGGAATGTAGATACAATAGAATTCAATAAAACTTTGAAACCATTTAGTGAAAGAGAAAATATGAAGTATCAAGAGCTCTTACATGAAATATCTAATGCTGTTAAAAACCAAGATTTAGATACTATTGGTAGAATTTCGACTGAAAGTGCATTTTTAAATCAAAAAGTTATGCCTAAAAAACATTTGCATTTTATGAACTCGCTCTGCCAAGAAATCAATGGATTAGGAATAATTATTTCACATAGTGGAACATGTATTGGAATAATGCTTTCGCAAGAAAATCCTAAATATAATCAACAACTATATACTGCACAGGAAAGAATACGTACTTTAACAGATAAATTGATGATTTGCTTTTCATGGAATACAAAATAGTTGAAAGGAGTTATAGCATGAACATAAATGAAGAAACAGATAAATATCCATTGACATGTTATCAAATGGATATTTGGCTAGAACAAATAATGTTTCCAGATGATTCATTTTATAATGTTGGAGCATATTTTACAATAAAAGGTTTGTTTGATTATTCAATATTTGAAGAGGCAGTAAATATTCTAATAAAAGAAAATGATGCTTTAAGCATACAATTAGAAGAAGATGGAATAGAGATTTTTCAAAGATTTGTACCAAAACCAGATAACAATGTTCAATTTTATGATTTTACAAAAGAAACTAATCCTATAGAGTATAGTATAAATTGGATGAAGAATGAATTTTTAAAACCATTTGAAATAGAAAGTGATTTTTTATTTAAAAATTATATTATAAAGGTAGCTGAAGATATACATTTTTGGTTTACAAAGGCACACCATTTGGTGACTGATGGAATGGGGTATTCATTGATAGATAAAAGAGTTGTGGAAATTTATAATGCTATAATAAATGGACAAGTCTTATGTAATAGAGAAATTTATTCATATAAGGATTTTATAAAAAAGGATTTAGAATATCAGAACTCTAATAAATACAAAGTGGATGGGCTTTTTTGGCAGAAAATTGTTGAAAATTCTCCTGAAGCTTTCTTGCAGACACGAAAGAATAACAATAAAAAAATAACAGGAAAGAGCTTGCTAAAAACTTTAGTACTAAAAAGAGATTTTTATAATGACATTCTATGCTTTTGTGAAGAAAATAACTGTACTGTATTTCATTTTCTAATAGGAATATTATATATTTGCATAAGTAAAATATATTCTGAAAATAGTTTTTGCATTGGAATAGCTGTTCTTAACAGGAATAATACAAAGTTTAAAAAAACAATAGGACATTTTGTAAACATAGTGCCTTTAATATTGAATTATGAGGATGAATACAGCATAAAAGAACTGTTTACAGACATAAGAAAAATGCTTTTCAATTGTTATAGACATATAAAATATCCATTAAGTGAAATTATAAAAAAGGCAGATGTGAAATCTAAGGGCAAATTATTTGACATAACACTTTCATATGAAAAATCAAATCACTCATGGGAATTTTGTAATGCTAAAAAGAATACAACAAGATTGTATCATAATACTGAGAAAAATGCTATTGACATTTGTGTAAAAGAATATAGTGAAAAGAATGATGTGGAAATTGATTTTAATTATCAGTTGGATTTATTTGATAGCAGTGATATTGATAATATAGTTAATAGTATTATTAGATTAATGAGAATAGGAATACAGAATCCAAAATTAAAATTATCAGAAATAAATATAAAAGAAATATGAGTTTTAGATTTGTTAAATTATTTTAAAATTAAATCATAAATTTGTTATGAAAAAATGAGGTGAATATGAATTGAGTGTAGTACTAGATAAATATTTTAATAATAAAGAATCAAAAAATATTGTATTATTTACAATTGGATATTTTATTTCGTTATGTGGTTCATCTTTATATACTTTTACAATAGGATTATATGTGTTAAAACTTACTGGATCAGCTTTTTCTTTTGCAACTACTTTAGTTTTAAGCACAATTCCTATAATAATAATCAATCCATTTGCTGGTGTATTGGCAGACAGGTTTGATAGAAAATTTCTGGTAGTTGCAATGGATTTTAGTAATGGTATATTGCTTTTATTATTGTACTTAATAAGCAAAACTTATGGGCTTAGTGTCAGTTTGATTTATGTTAGTACTTTTATGATAAACTGTTTAACAGCTATATTTTCCATAAGTATTGATTCAGCAAAACCCAATATGGTTTCTGAAGGTAAATTAGTTAATTTAAATTCTATAGGTAAAGTTATTTCTTCTATGACATTAATATTAGGACCATTTATGGGTGGATTACTATTTTCATTTATTAATATCGACGTATTTATAATAATAAATGGTATTTCATTTGTAATTTCTGCAATTATAGAGATGTTTTTAGAATTTAATTTATATGGAGACAAAGATAAAGATGATGTAAAAAAAGAAAGTAGTTTTATTAATGATATACGTGAAGGATTTAAATACGTAATGATAAAGAAAGATATAATCAGTTTAATTATAATATTTGTTTGTATTAATTTTTCTATAGGTTTTTCAATCCAAACACCACTACCATTTGTTATAAATAACATATTAAATTTAGGCTCTACGTGTTATGGAATAATTCAAAGTGCATTTGCTGTAGGTTTAATAATAGGAGCTATCATAACTAAAAGGTATAACAAAATTATGCCATTAAAAAAATCGCTAATATTTATGAGTTATCTTATTTCAATATGTATTTTTATCATGGCAATTCCAATTTTTCCGGTTACTTATTTCAATAGTAAAACAATATTAACTATTTATTATAGTGTATTAATGAGTTTAATAGGAATAGCAATTGCAATAATTGATATATTATTTATATCTTATCTACAACAAAATATATCTAATGAATACAGAGGAAGAGTTATGAGTTTTGAATTTAGTTTAGTAAAGACTATAGTACCAATTGCATTAATTATTTCAGGATTTTTAATTGATAGTATACCTGTATATATATTGCTAGTATTAGGTTCAATAATATTGTTTATATCAAGCAGTATATGGTATAAGAAAAATACTTATTGCAAAGTTACAAACGACAATAGTGAAAACTGGTAAATAACTATTTGTTATTAATGTAAACATAACTGACAAGTGATTAGTTCTAAAGATTAATTAATATTATTACCTGTAGTTAATGTTAAATTGACAAGTGAAAATAGGGAGATGATTAAGTGAATCATGCTGAAATTGCAGGTACAGGAAGTTATGTACCACAAAAAATAATGACAAATGAAGATCTAGAAAGGATTGTAGACACAAGTGATGAATGGATATTATCAAGGACAGGGATAAGACAAAGAAGAATTTCAGAAGGTGAAAACACATCAAGTCTTGCAGCAAAGGCAGCTATTAAAGCTTTAGAAGATGCCAAGATGGATGCTGATGATTTAGATTTGATAATTGTTGCAACAGTAACTCAAGATACATTTACACCATCTGTGTCATGTTTAGTTCAAGTAGAAATAGGAGCTAAGAATGCAAGCTGTTTTGACATAACTGCAGGCTGTTCAGGATTTATATATGGAATTAATATTGGGACTCAATTTATAAATTCAGGACAGTATAAAAACATTCTAGTAATTGGAGCTGAGGTTCTTTCTAAGGTAACAAACTGGGAAGACAGAAATACATGTGTATTATTTGGTGATGGAGCAGGAGCAGTTGTATTAAAAGCTAGTGATAATAAAGGAATAATATCAGTTTATATGGGGGCAAGTGGTGATGAAAATAGATATTTAGAAATTCCTGGCATAGAGGTAAACAATCCTTTTAGTCCTGAAGTTATAAGCAAACCAAGTTACATTAAAATGAATGGCTTAGAAATATTTAAATTTGCAACAAAAATAATAAGAAAAAGCTTTAAAAATGTATTGCAAAATACAGATTATAGTTTAGATGATATTAAATATATAATTCCGCATCAAGCAAATTATAGGATTATAAATCATGTAGCACAAAAAGCCAAAATAGATATAAATAAATTTTATTTAAATTTAGAAAAATACGGTAATACATCATCTGCAAGTATAGGTATAGCATTAGATGAAATGAATAAAAAAGGTCTATTGAGTAAAGATGACAAGATAATTATGGTTGGATTTGGTGGAGGTCTAACGTGGGGTGCTATATTACTCAAATGGAATAAATAGTTAAGCTTTGTACTTAGTTAAAAAAATATAAAATTAGGAGGTTTTAAAATGGTATTTGAAAAAGTAAAGAATATTTTGATGGAAGAATTAGATGTAGACGAGGTAAAATTAGAAAGTAAGATACAGGAGGATTTAGGAGCAGATTCGCTAGATATGGTTGAGGTAGTAATGGCAATAGAAGATGAATTTGGTATTGAGATTGACGAAGAGGATACTGTAAATATTAAAACAGTAAAAAACATAGTAACTTTTATAGAAAATAGAAAAAATAAAAGTTAATAAAAAAATATAATTGTATAATTACAAACAAAATATGGTTATTAATAAAATAGGGATGTATACAAAATGATAAGATTAATCATTTTGCTAGCATCCTTTATGAGATTATATAGCAAAATTTAAAGATACTGATTTTTTATTCATTAATGGCTATCAGAACATCAAAAAAATAAGAAAAGGAAGAGCAGCATGATTAAATCGAGAATATGTGATTTATTAAACATAAAACACCCAATATTACAAGGTGGGATGGCTTGGATTTCAGATGCACAATTGGCTGCTGCAGTTTCTAATGCAGGAGGCTTAGGTATAATAGCAGCAGGAAATGCCCCTGTTGACTTGGTCAGAGCTGAAATTAGAAAAGCTAAACAGCTTACTGATAAACCTTTTGGTGTTAATTTAATGCTTTTAAGTCCATATGCTGAGGAAATAGCACAACTTTTAATAGAAGAAGATGTAGAAGTAGTAGTGACAGGAGCAGGTAATCCAGGAAAGTATCTAAAAGAATGGAAATCAAAAGGTATCAAAGTTATCCCTGTAGTTGCATCAAGTGCATTAGCAGTTAGAATGGAAAGAAGTGGAGCAGATGCAGTAATAGCAGAAGGAATGGAATCAGGAGGGCATGTTGGAAAAATAACTACCATGTCTTTATTACCTCAAGTAGTTGATAGTGTTAATATTCCTGTTATAGGCGCTGGAGGAATAGCTGATGGCAGAGGGCTTGCAGCAGCCTTTCTATTAGGAGCTGAGGCTGTGCAGATAGGAACTAGATTTTTAGTAGCAAATGAATGTCAAGTACATGATAATTATAAAGCAAGAATAATAAAAGCAAGAGATACAGATACGGTGATAACTGGAAGAAGCACAGGGCATCCAGTCAGAATAATAAAAAATAAACTTGCAAAAGAGTATATAAGATTAGAAAAAGAAAAAGCAAGTGTAGAGGAAATAGAGGAATTAGGAAAAGGAAGCCTTTATAATGCCGCTATTTTAGGAGAGATGGATAGAGGTTCAATAATGGCTGGACAATGTGCAGGAATGATAAAGAAAAAACAAAGCAGTAAAGAAATTATTGAAGAGATTTATAGTGAAGCATTGGAATTATTTAAAAAATTTAGATAGAACTATAATAGTGCAAAAATACTAGAAAATTATACAATTTAAAAACCAACCAATGCTTTGAAATTTTTCTATAGTAAAAATTAAATTGTTTAAATTTGTTTTAGCTCTCTAGTATGTGGCGAGGGAGCCATGCAGGAATCTTTCTCGTCACGGTGGTGTACATGTTTTGAGTAGAAAACAGAAATCTATGATTTCTTGTGAATCACTTACTGCTAGGAATGATATGAGTAGGAGTTACCTCTATTATAAATTGAAGGAAAAAACATGCGCACCAATGTTCCTTAGAAAGAAACCCTGCATGTTTCCTAGTATCTATATGGTTACTAGTTAATAATACAAATTTATGTTTAATATCCAGACTAGTATTAAATGTATTTAAATTTGCACCTTTATAGTAGATACTTAATAGAATTTTATAATATCTGGAGGAAAAGTTATGGGAAAGTTAGCTTTTATATTTTCAGGACAGGGTTCACAATACCCAGGAATGGGAAAGGAATTATACGAAAATTTTGAAGAAAGTAAGAAAGTTTTTGATATGGCTAATGAAATTTTAGGTTATGACTTAAAAACAATGTGCATGAGAGGTAAAGAGGAAGATTTAAATAAAACAGAAAATACACAACCTGCGGTTTTAACGACAAGTATAGCAATATTAGAAATATTAAAGCAAAAGGGAATAAAAGCAGATATTACAGCAGGCTTGAGTTTGGGAGAATACAGTGCATTAGTATATTCAGGTGTAATAGATTTTGAAGATGCAGTTCAATTAGTAAGAAAAAGAGGAAAATTTATGCAAGAAGCTGTACCTGAGGGGAAAGGAACAATGGCTGCAATTATAGGATTAGATAAAGAAAAAGTATTAGGAATATGTAATAAAGCTAGAGAAGCAGGGATAGTAGAAGCATCTAATTTTAATTGTCCAGGGCAAATAGTTATTGGAGGAGAGGTAGATGCAGTTTTAAAAGCGTGTGAGTTGGCAAAGGAAGCTGGTGCGAAAAAAGCAGTACAGTTAAAAGTAAGTGCTCCATTTCATACATCAATGCTCAAACCGGCAGCAGATAACTTAGAGAAAGAGCTTAGAGACATAAGTATAAAAGACTTTAACACTCCTGTAATATCAAATGTAACAGCAGAATATATAAAATGTAAAGATGAAGTTAAAGATTTATTAACTAAACAGGTCATGAATTCAGTTTTATGGGAAGATTCGATTCGAAAGATGATAGAAGATGGAGTAAATACATTCATAGAAATAGGACCTGGAAAAACATTGAAGAGCTTTGTCAGAAAAATAGATAAGACAGTAACAGCATTAAATGTTGAAGACATAAAAACATTAAAAAAGACTCTAGAGAAATTGGAGGAATTAGTATGTTAACAAATAAAACAGCAGTTGTAACTGGAGCAAGCAGAGGAATAGGAAAAGAAATAGCTATTAAATTAGCTAGCCTTAATGCTAATGTAGTAGTTAATTATTATAGTGATTTGCAGGAAGCAAATGAAGTTGTAAGTCAAATTGAGGAGCTAGGAAGTAAAGCAGTGGCAGTTCAAGGTGATGTAAGTAAATTTGAAGATGCAAAAAAAATAATAGATGAAGCAGTGAATGCATTTGGAAAAATAGATATTTTAGTTAATAACGCAGGGATTACAAAAGATAATTTAATAATAAAAATGAAAGAAGAAGATTTTGACAGAGTTATAGCTACAAATTTAAAAGGATGCTTTAACTGCTGTAAACATGCATCAAGATTAATGTTAAGACAAAAATCAGGATGTATAATAAATTTAGCTTCAATAGTTGGCGTTATTGGCAATGCAGGACAAAGTAACTATGCAGCATCAAAAGCTGGAGTAATAGGCATAACAAAATCATTAGCAAAAGAGCTTGCATCAAGAGGGATAACAGTAAATGCAGTTGCACCTGGTTTTATAGAAACTGAAATGACAAATAAGCTTTCTGAAAATGCAAAAAAAGCTATGCTTGATTCAATACCTCTGAAACGAGCAGGCCAGCCACAAGACATAGCAAATGTAGTAGCATTTTTAGCAACCAAAGAAGCAAGTTATATAACAGGGCAAGTAATAAATATAGATGGTGGAATGGTTATTTAAGGAGGAATTATCTATGAAAAGAGTTGTTATAACTGGTGTTGGAGTTATTTCATCTTTAGGAAATAATGCGGATACATTTTGGCAAAACATAAAAGATGGTAAATGCGGTATAGATTTCATACAGGGCTTTGATACGGAAAATCACAAGGTAAAGGTTGCTTCTGAAGTAAAAGATTTCAAACCACAAGATTATATGGAAAAGAAGGCAGCGAAGAGAATGGATAAATTCAGCCAATATGCAGTAGCTGCTGCAAAGCTGGCATATGAAGATTCAAAATTAAGTGATATAGAAGTTGATAAAGGCAGGATAGGAGTAATATTGGGGAGTGGTATAGGAGGAATAAGTACTATAGAAAATCAGCAAACTGTACTTATGCAAAAAAGTCCTGATAGAATTTCACCATTTTTTATACCTATGGCAATAAATAATATGGCAGCAGGACATGTTGCTATAATGGTAGGAGCAAAAAATATTTGTTATGCTGTAGTTACAGCGTGTGCTTCTGGTGCAAATGCAATAGGAGAAGCATTTAGAAGGATTAAGTATAGCTGGGCTGATATCATAGTTACAGGAGGTAGTGAAGCATGTGTTACACCATTAGCAGTTGCAGGATTTACATCAATGAAAGCTTTAAGTAATTTAAAAGATCCTAAAAGAGCGTCAATTCCGTTTGATAAAGAAAGAGACGGTTTTGTAATAGGAGAAGGAGCAGGAGTATTAGTAATTGAAGAATTAGAACATGCCAAAAGAAGAAATGCACACATATATGCTGAAATAGTAGGATATGGTGCAACATGTGATGCATACCACATAACAGCACCCGCACCAGGAGGAGAAGGTGCTGCAAAAGCTATGAAACTGGCAATAGATGAAGCGGGAATTTCGCCAAAAGATGTGTCTTATATTAATGCACATGGTACAAGTACACCTTACAATGATAAATTTGAAACTGAGGCTATAAAAACTGTTTTTAGTGGTAGAGAAAATCAAATACCTGTAAGTTCAACAAAATCTATGACAGGACATTTGTTGGGAGCTGCTGGTGGGGTTGAAGCTATAATTTGCGCAAAAGCATTAGAGGATAATTTTATACCTCCTACTATAGGACTAGAAAACAAAGATCCAGAGTGTGATCTTGATTATGTTCCTAACACAGGTAGAAAAGCAGATTTAAAATATGCAATGTCAAATTCATTAGGATTTGGAGGACATAATGCAGTATTGTTATTAAAGAAATGGGAGGATTAAAAAAATGCTAAACAGCAATCAAATACAAGAAATAATACCACATAGATATCCATTCTTATTAGTAGATAAAATAGAAGAATTAG